>DASZXE010000951.1:0-3814 GCA_035546475.1 Kofleriaceae bacterium | reverse complement strand
GCCGAGCTGGGCCCACTCGACATCCCGCCGCCGCCCTCGGCGCAACAGCCGGCCTCGCGCTGAGCTGGTCGCATTCGTCACCCCCTCAAGCTGCCACCGCTCGCGTCAGCTCGGAAGGACGCGGTTCGTGCAGCGGATACCAAGGCGCACATGGCGAGGACGGTCGCGCGCGCCGGAGGTCAGCAGGCGTCGAGGGCGACCGCCGAGCCGGGCCGACGCCGGCCGCGCGCCGCGCCTGCTCGACGGCGACGACCTGGGCGTGCTCCTGCTCGACCGTCTCGCCTTGCCAGCCGGAAGCCGTCGCGCCGAAGCGACCGGCGATGTCCGCGCCGGCGCGAGGCCACGACCTCGAACGTTGCGAGAGCTCAGGGCTGGCGGAGGCGGAACATGACGTACGGCTCGGCGAACCACCAGAAGATGGCGGCGAGCGCGAGGAAGGGGCCGAAGGGAAGCTCGATCTGACCGAAGGCGGGCTCGTCGGCGTCGGCCACGGCGTCGGCGTCGGCGTCGCCTCGCACGTCGGCGCCGGCGTCGGCGTCGGCGTCGGCATCGGCATCGGCGTCGGCGTCGGCATCGGCGTCGGTGTCGGTGTCGGCGTGACCTCGAACGTTGCGAGAGCTCAGGCCTGGCGGAGACGGAACATGACGTACGGCTCGGCGAACCACCAGAGGATGGCGGCGAGCGCGACGAAGGGCCGAAGCTCGATGTGACCGAAGGCGGGATCGTCGGCGTCCGCAACGGCGTCGGCATCGGCGTCGGCAACGGCGTCGGCGTGACCTCGAACGTCGCGAGGCGCTCAGGGCTGGCGGAGGCGGAACATGACGTACGGCTCGGCGAACCACCAGAAGATGGCGGCGAGCGCGAGGAAGGGGCCGAAGGGAAGCTCGATCTGACCGAAGGCGGGATCGTCGGCGTCGGCATCGGCGTCGGCATCGGCATCGGCGTCGGCGTCGGCATCGGCGTCGGCGTCGGCATCGGCGTCGGCGTCGGGCGCGGCGGCGGCAGCGGCGGTGTCGGCATCAGCGTCGGGCGCGGAGGCGGAGGCGGAGGCGGGCGCGGCGGCGGCAGCGGTGTCGTTGGGCGCAGCAGCGGTATCGGCAGCGGCGGTGTCGGCGGCGGAGGAGCCAGAGGAGGAGCCGGAGGAGGAGCCGGAGCCGGAGCCGGAGCCGGAGGAGGAGCCGGAGGAGGAGCCGGAGCCAGAGGAGGAGGCAGAGGCGGCGGCGGCGGCGGCCGAGGCGGGTGCCGCGGGGTCAGCCGTGGCCTGCGCGGCGGTGTCAGCCGCCGCGTGCGCGCCAGCCTCGGGAGCGGCACCGGGACCGGCGGGCGGAGGCCCGGCATCGGCGCGGGCCCGGGCCCGGTGCACGGCGATCGCGGGCACCGCGATGACGACGCCGAGCATCGACCCGCCGAACAGGCTGACCAGCACGCCCTTCCAGCCGAGCAACGCGCCGACGACGGCGAGCAGCTTGCCGTCGCCGTAGCCCATGCCCTCGCGGCCGGTCAGCTTGTAGTAGCCGTCCGCGATGCCGCGCACGATCCCGTAGCCGACCGCCGCGCCGACCAGCCCCTCCCACCACGATCGCTCCGGCAGGAGCAGCGACAGGAGCCAGAACGCCGGCACCGCCGGCAGCGTCAGGCGATCGAGGATCAACCGGTGATCGAGGTCGATGAACAGCACCACCACCATCACGAAGACGAACGCGCAGCCGATGCCGAACCGCACCAGCCCGTCGCCGAGCGGCTCGACGAGGATGCGGCCGTCGATCGCGAACCACCACGTCGCCGCGAACAGGGCGCCGGTCAGCGCCTCGACGAGCAGGTAGCGCGCCGAGAACTCCGTCCCGCAGTCGCGGCACCGCCCGCGCAGCCACAGCCAGCTCAGGATCGGCACGTTGTCGTACCAGCGCACCGGCTTGCCGCACGCGCCGCAGTGCGAGCCCGGCGCCACGACCGAGCGGCCGTGCGGGTGCTCGTCGGTCGGCGGCCACCGGTAGATGCAGACGTTCGCGAAGCTGCCCCACAGCGTGCCGAGGACGAACGCCGCCACGAGCGCGCCCCAGCTCTGGGCCAGCAACCGCAGCGCCGGGTCGTCCATGGCCGTCCAAGGTAGCCCGGATCGCGGGCCGCCGCCGCGCCGGCCCGGGCGGTCGCCGCCGCCACCGCGCCGTCGGGCGCACCCGTTCGGGCGGGTTGACCCCCGCCCGGGTCGACGCTATCTACCCGGTATGGCTGTCCGACCGCGCACCGGTGGCGCCGCCCTGGCCACCGCGATCGCGCTCGGGGCGGGGCTGGCCGGAGCCGCGTGCAGCACCGACGGCGGCACGCGCGACCGCGACCTCGGCGGCCTGGTCACCGCGCGCCACGTCGCGCCGCCCGACCCGGCGCGCGCCAGCCGCGATCCCGACGAGCTCGGCCGGTCGCTCGCGCAGCCGTGGGCGGTCGCGGTCAAGGCGCTCGGCCCCCACCGGCTGACCGTCCACAGCGTCGTCGAGGTCAAGGCGGGCGCGACGCTGCTCGAGCACCTCGACGACAGCACGACCCTCGACGTCGCCGCCGACGACAGCTACCACGGCGCCTACGACAACAGCGCCGACTACGGCCGCGAGGTCGTGTGGCTGGACGGCGCGCTCTACCAGCGGCCGCGCTACGCGAAGTGGCACCGGCGCGCGCCGGAGACCGACGACGAGCCGGGCGCCATCCGCGACCAGCTCGCCTCGACGCTCGGCGACTACTACGCGCTCGTCGCCCGCCGCGTCGAGCTGACGGCGAAGGCGCCGGTGCAGGAGGCCGGCCGGGCGGCGACGCCGATCGAGCTGGCGCTGGCGCCCCGGCCGCGCGCGGCGGCCCCGGCGGCGGTCAAGCAGCGGGCGTGGCGCGACCAGGCGCAGGTCACCGCCGTCGACGGCGAGATCGTGCTCGACCAGGCGACCGGCGTCGCCCTGCGCGCGCACCTGACCGGCACCGTCGAGTTCGTGAAGGACGGCAAGCCGCTGACGATGACGATCCAGGTCGAGCAGGCAGTGGCGCCCGGCGCGGAGACGATCGTCGCGCCGCCCGAGGACCAGGTCGTGACGACGCCGACCCGCCTGCGCGAGGTCGACGACCGCAACATGCTGCTCAAGGGCCTGGCGCCGCCGGTCGGCACCGCGGCGCCCGATCCGCTCACCGGCGAGACCGGCGGGGGCGCGGCCGACACCACCGCGCCGACGCCCGCGCCGACGCCAGCTCCGACGCCCGCGCCGACACCCGCTCCGACGCCCGCGCCGACGCCCGCCCCAGCCTCCGCACCCTCGACCGGCTCGGCGGGCAGCGCCGCCAAGGGAGATCCGCGATGACGTCCCTCAGCGTCCGCCGCGATTACCTCGCCCCGCACCGCCGGATGGCGGTCGGCCGCGCCCTCGCCGCCGCGGCCGCCGGGCTGATGCCGGTGCCGTTCGTCGACAACTGGCTGCTGGAGGCCGTGCTCGCCGGCGCCTTCCGCCGCATCGCCGCCGATCACCACATCGATCTCGAGGGGCGCGCGGTCAAGAACCTCGTGCACGGCCGCACGCGCCCGCAGTCGTGGGTCGACCTCGGCGCCAGCGCGATCGCGGCCCGGCTCGCGACCGCGAGCTGGAAGCGGCTGCTGATCGCGCTCACCGCCGTCCGCCGCGCCCGCGCCGCGTCGCGCATCTTCGCGGGCCTCACCCTCTTCGATCACTACTGCGCCCGCGTCCACACCGGCCTCGGCCTCGACGGCGAGCGCGCGCTCGAGCTCGCCGACACCATCGGCCGCGCGCTGGCGGAGACGCCGGGCGGCCTCTCGTTCGAGCCG
>DASZXE010000950.1:0-3338 GCA_035546475.1 Kofleriaceae bacterium | reverse complement strand
CGGCTGGCCGTCGCCGCGCCGCGCCCGCGCCCTGCTCTCCTCCGTCGCCCGCGCCTGACCGCCGCCGGCTCGCGCCGCCCGCCGCGCTACTGCTCGGGCGGGCCGGCCAGGTGGACGGCGGCGGCGAGCGCGGCGCGCACCGCGGCCATCTCGGGATCGTCCCGGTGCACCTCGATGCGGCCCTGCTCGATCGGCAGGTCGTCGAACGGGACCGCCGCCAGCACCGCGGCGACGTCGATCGCGACCGGCACCGTCGTCGTCGTGCCGGCGCGCAGGTCGAGCGAGAGCGCGAGCGAGCTCGGGTTCGACGCCTCGTCCTCGACCTCGTAGTGGACCCACGAGCCGCGCACCAGCGCCTGCCCCTCGATCGAGAACGACTCGGCGCCGCCGCCGACGCCGAGCTCGAGCACCGAGTAGAGACCGGGCGGCGCGCCGAGGAAGTCGATCGGCGGCGGTGTGCGGCCGTCGTCCCATTCGAGCTCGGTCGGACCGCGCGTGGTCCGGTAGTCGCCGGGCGCCGCGTCGCCGATGAACCGTACGGAGCTGTACGCGATGTGTAGCTCCTGCACATCGCGGTCGGCGCCGACCTGGCCGGGCACCGCAGGCTCGGCCGCCCAGGTCACGGCGAGGTGGGTCGCGTCGACGGCGCCATCGACAGTTGCGCTGTCGTCGCCGGCCGGACACCCGGCCAGCCCCAGCGCCGCGACCACCGCGAGCACGGACCTGCACACCATGGGGAGGATCGTTGCAACGACGGTACCACCGGCGCCTCGCTGCGGCTCGATGGCGCATGGTGTGCTTGAGAGGGCAGCAGCACGATGATCGCGGCCTGCTTGCGCAGGTCTCGTACAACCCCGGTGCCTCCCAGCATGAACACGATCTCCGAACCGACCGTCGACGGAACGGCCGCCACGCCCTCCCCCGCCCGCCTGCCCGCGCGCATGTTCCTCTCGATCGCCGGCGCGCCCGACCAGCCCGCGCGCCTGGTGCCGATCGAGGACGGCCAGGAGGTCACCTTCGGTCGCTCGCGCGGCGCGACGATCTCCGTCGATCACGAGAAGGTGTCGCGCATGCACGCGCGGCTGCGGCGCGACGGCGACGCGCTCACCGTGGAGGATCTGGGCAGCCGCAACGGTACCCGCGTCAACGGCGAGCGGATCGAGGCGGCCACCACCGTCGTCGCCGGCGACGAGATCGGGCTCGGCCCGCTGACGATCGTCGTCAACCGCCAGAGCCGCGCGCGGCGCGTGCAGCGCGGCGTCGCCGACCACGCGACGCTCGAGCAGCGGCTCGCCGCCGAGCTCGACCGCGCGATGCGCTACCGGCGGCCGGTCGCGCTGGCGATGGTGCGGCTGACCGGCGCCGACGCCGCCGTCGACGCCGCCGCCGAGCGGCTCGTCGACGCGGTGCGGCCGATGGACCTGGTCGCCGAGTTCGGCGGCTCCGAGCTGGCGGTGCTCCTGCCGGAGCTGTCGCGCGCCGACGCGATGCGCGAGCTCGATCGGCTCGCCGGCGAGGCCCACGACGTCGGCGCGACCGCGACCTGGGCCGTCGCCGTCGCCCCCGAGGACGGCCAGGAGCGCGACCTGTTGATCGCCGCCGCCCGCGATGGCCTGCGCTCGTCGAGGCGCGGGCGGCCGGCCGGCGCCGCCGCCGACGGCGGAGGCGACCTCGTGATCGCCGACGCCACGATGCGGCGCATCTACCAGCTCGTCGATCGGATCGCGACCACCGGGCTGACCGTGCTCATCCTCGGCGAGACCGGCGTCGGCAAGGAGGTCGTCGCCGAGGCGATCCACCGGCGATCGGGCCGCGCCGCCGGCCCGCTGGTCAAGCTCAACTGCGCCGCGGTCGCCGAGTCGCTGCTCGAGGCCGAGCTGTTCGGCCACGAGAAGGGCGCGTTCACCGGCGCCGATCGCCGGCGCATCGGCTACTTCGAGGCGGCGAGCGGCGGCACCCTGTTCCTCGACGAGATCGGCGAGATGCCGAGCGAGCTGCAGGCGAAGCTCCTGCGCGTGCTCGAGCGCAAGGCGGTCACCCGCATCGGCGGCACCGCCGAGGTGCCGGTCGATGTCCGCGTGGTCGTCGCCACCCACCGCGACCTCGACGCCGACAGCAAGAGCGGCCGCTTCCGCCAGGATCTCTACTACCGGATCGCCGGCTTCACGCTCGTCGTGCCGCCGCTGCGCGACCGCAAGGCCGAGATCGTGCCGCTCGCCGAGCAGTTCGCGGCGCGGTTCGCCGCCGAGCTGGGCGTGCCGACGCCGGCGATCACCGACGCGGCGCAGGCGGCGCTCGTCGCCTACGACTGGCCCGGCAACATCCGCGAGCTGAAGAACGCGATCGATCGCGCGCTCGTGCTCGCCGGCGACGGGCCGATCACGCCGGTCGAGCTGCCCGACAAGGTCTTCGCGGTCGCGCGCGAGGACGAGCCGGCCGCCGCCGAGCCGGGCGCGCGCGGCGTGCGCAGCAAGCTCGCCGAGGTCGAGCGGACCGCCATCGCGGCCGCGCTCGACGAGTGCGGCGGCAACCAGACCCACGCGGCCCGCAAGCTCGGGCTGTCGCGGCGCGCGCTCATCTACAAGATGGAGCGCTACGGCTTCAAGCCGCCGCCGGTGAGCGCGGAGCTGGCCCGCAAGCCGAAGCCCTGACGGCCCGGCGTCGGGAGGCGTCAGGCGCGCGCGTTGGCGACGACCGTCTCGATGTGGTCCTGGACCTGCTCGAAGCGGGCCTGCGCCTCCTCCTGCGACAGCTCGAGGCCGGTCGCGATCACGCCGAGGACGTCGAGCTCGCGGTCGTGCAGCTCGAGGTCGCAGAGGACGACCAGGCAGGCGAGCGTGTAGGCGGTGCGGCGGGCGTCGTCGTCGAGGACGCGGGCGGCGGTCGCCAGGCGCGCGTCGCGGCCGTCGGCCTCGTAGGCGCTCATGAACCGCGCGATGACGTGCTCGACGGTCTCCTCCGACAGCTCGGTGCCGAGCCAGGTCGCGAGCGTGGCGCCGAGGTTGTCGGCCTCGGCGTCGTTGATCTCGCCGTCGGCGGCGGCGGCCAGGAACGCGACCTCGAGCATCGCGGTCAGCCGGGCGAGCGCGGCCTGCTGGTCGGGGCCGAGCTCGTCGTCGTGGCCGAGCAGGTTGGCGGCGTCACCGATGGCCGCCGGCAGGCCGACCTTGGCGCCGATCTGGTGGCGGGTGGAGTCGTCGATCGTCATGCGCCGACGGTAGACGCGATCGCCCGCGCCGTCACGCGCGGCGGCGGGCGCGCGCGCGGCCGGCGGTCAGGGGAGATCGCGGCCGACGACGTAGCGCTCGGCCGGCGCCGGCGCGGCGGTGCCGCCGACG
>DASZXE010000949.1:0-12378 GCA_035546475.1 Kofleriaceae bacterium | reverse complement strand
CCGGCGCCGATCACGGCGGCGACTACGGCGGCGGTGATCACGGTGGTGACTACGGCGCAGGTGCCGATCACGGCAGCGACTTCGGCGCAGGCGCCGATCACGGCGGTGACTTCGGCGACGGCCACGACGCGGGCGCCGGCTTCGGCGACGGCCACGACGCCGGCAGCTTCGACGCGCACACCGGCGGCGATCAGCCCGGCGACTTCCACTCGCTGCTCGACGACCAGAACGGCGCCGCCGGCGATCACGGCAACGTCGTCGGCGACGCGAGCCACGACGCCATCGGCCACGACGCGAACGATCAGGCGAACGACTTCCACAGCATGGTCGACGACCACGCGACGACCGACGCCGCCCACGACGCGAACGCCGTGCAGGACAACGTCACTCACAACAACGACGGCAGCTACACCGTCGAGAACCACGAGAACTACACGTGGATGGGCATGAGCTACGACCAGACCGTCCGCACCACGTACGACTCGGGCGGCAACGTCGTGTCGACGGACACCTACCGCCCCGGCTCCGTCTGGAGCGATCACACGGTCAGTGACTCGAATGGCACGCACACGACCTACGACGCCGGCGGCCTCGGCCTCGCGGGTCAGGTCACGACGAGCTACGACAGCCAGGGCCGCTTCACCGGCGTCGACGGCCGCGGCGAGCTCGCGTTCGGCTCCGGCGACTACACCGTCAATGCCGGCGTCCACGGCGGCGTGCAGGTCGGCTATGGCGACAATGGCAGCCTCGAGAGCCACGTGAACGTCGGCGGCGACGTCACGCTGACGCACGACCCGAGCGGCCTCGGCGTCCGCATCGGCGGCGACCTCGACGGCTCGGCCAGCGTCCACTACGACGCGAGCGGCAACCTCACCTCGCTCGACGCGCACGGCGACGTCAGCGTGCCGCTGTCGGTCACGCACGACGGCCACGAGCTCGCCGGCATCAACCTGCTCGGCGCCGAGGTCGACGGTCACTACGCGCAGACCGACAACGGCTACCAGCTCGGCGCCGGCCTGGCGACGACCGGCCTCGGCACCCGCGAGAGCCTCGGTGGCACCTACACCGTCGACGGCGAGCACTCGTCGTTCAACGTCGACGCCAGCCTCGACGCGCGCGTCACCGGCGTGCCCGGCCTGCGCGCGGGTGTCGAGGGCGGCTTCGGCCTCAGCTCCGACGGCCACGAGGTGCTGGGCGACGTCTACGCCGGCGGCCAGGTCAAGGCGTTCGGCCTCGAGCTCGCCGGCGCCGACGCGCACGCCTACGACGTCCCCGGCGGCGGCTCGATCGCCGAGGGCGAGGTGCGCTACCAGGAGATCCCGACCGGCTGGATCCCCGACCACCTGCCGAACCTCCCCGACCTCCCGATGCCGAACCTCAGCCTGCCCGACTCGCTGCCCCAGTTCGACTGGCGGCCGACCTCGCTGCCCGGCAACGGCAACCGCGGCTGATCAGGTCGCCGGCGCGCGCGGCACGCCGAGCACCGCGCGCGTGCCGATGCCGGCGCCGATGCTGCTCGCGCACCAAGACCAGCTCGACACCGATCACGACGGCGCGCTCTCCGCCGACGAGATCATGGCCGCCATGGCCCGCCACCATCACGACCATCCCTGACGCCGCCGCGCGCGCCGCGCCCCTCGCCCGGTTACAGTCGGGCGGGGAGTCATGTCCAAGAAGAGCACCATGCGCGGCACCACGTTCCACCGCGGCGAGCACGGCTACGAGCACGCCCGCCGCGCGGCGCTGTGGAACGCGCGCACGCCCGAGCGCTACCCGGACGTCATCGTCCAGGCGAACACCGACGACGACGTGGTCGACGCCGTGCGCATCGCCCGCCGCGACAACCTGCGCATCGCGGTCCGCTCCGGCGGCCATAGCTGGGCCGGCAACCACGTCCGCGACGGCGGCATGCTGCTCGACGTCTCGCGGCTCGACACCGTCGCGATCGATCGCTCGTCGATGCGCGCCGTCGTCGGGCCCGGCTGCGCGGGCAGCGACCTCGCCGCGCGGCTCGCCCGCGAGAAGCTGTTCTTCCCGGTCGGCCACTGCGCCGGCGTGTGCGTCGGCGGCTACCTCCTGCAGGGCGGCTTCGGCTGGAACGGCCGCGCGCTCGGCCCCGCCTGCATGAGCGTCCTCTCGATCGACTACGTCGACGCCGAGGGCACGATCCGCCACGCGAGCGAGCGCGACAACCCCGACATGCTGTGGGCCGCGCGCGGCGCCGGGCCCGGCTTCTTCGGCGTCGTGCTGCGCTTCCACCTGCGCCTCCATCCGCTGCCGAGCTACATCGGCACGCGGCTCGCGTCGTACGGCGGCGATCGGCTCGACGACGTCTTCCGCTGGGCGCACGCGATCGGCCCCGAGGTGCCCAGCTCCGTCGAGCTGATGGTGCTGATGTCGTGGAAGACGCCGTTCGTGCGCGGCCTCGGCTTCCAGATCGTCGCGCCGGTCTTCGAGGACGATCGGCGCAAGGCGCGCCTCGCGACCGCGTTCCTCGACAGCCGGCCGCGCGGCGCCGCGCTCTCCCTGCCGCTCCTGCCGATCCCGCTGCCGATGCAGATCCGGACGGTGATGAAGCACTACCCGACCGGCTGGCGCTACGGCGTCGACAACATGTGGACGCACGCACCGATCGACGAGCTGTTGCCCGGCCTGCGCAAGATCGCGGCGACCACGCCGCCGGCGCCGTCGCACATGCTGTGGATGAACTGGGCGCCGCCACCCGATCGCCCGTCGATGTCGTTCTCGATGGAGGACTCGATCTACGTCGCGCTCTACGGCGTCTGGCGCGACGCCGCCGACGACGAGATCCACGGCGCGTGGGCGACCGACCGCATGCGCGAGCTGGCGCCGCTCGCGACCGGCATCCAGCTCGCCGACGAGAACCTCGGCCGCCGCCCGGCGCGCTTCGTCGCCGACGCGAACCTGTCGCGCCTCGACGAGCTGCGCCGCCGCCACGACCCCGGCGGCCGCTTCCATCCGTGGATGGGCCGCCCGTGAAGCTGCGGCTGCCGTCGCTGGCGCCGGAGCGGCCGCGCCCGGGTCGCGCGCTCGGCTGGACCGCCGACGATCTCGCGACGCTGCCGTACGCCGCGCACTGGAACCCGCGGATGGGGCCGCTGCCCGGCGGCGCGCGCGAGGCGCTCCTGCGCGGCCCGCTCGCCGAGCCGCGCCTGCCGCCGATGGCCGACGCGATCGGCGCGCTCGTCGACGCGGAGGTCGAGGACGGCTTCGCGCTCACCGCCGGCGGCGCGATGCACCTGGCGCTGCGCACCGAGCTGCCCGGCGTGACGCCGGCGATGATCGACTGGTGGTTCGGCTGGCACAGCGATCATCCGGCCCGCTACAAGCTGTGGCACCCGCACGCGCACGTCCACGCCGCGTGGGCGCGGCCGCCCGCCGCCGGCACCCGCGGGCGCGCGCGCTACCTGGGCGCGACCTCGCTCGTCGACGAGTACGTCGGCAGCGCGCTGCGGCGCTTCGCGATCCGCTTCGTCGAGCCGGCGTCGCTCGGCCTCCGCGATCCGGCCGTCGACCGCGGCGCCGACGCCACCGCGATCTGCGCGGCCGCCGGCCTCCCCGGCGTGCCGGTCGACGGCGGCTACCTCGTCCACCGGGTCGACCGCGTCGCCGGCGGCAGCGTCATGCGCTCGCGCTTCTGGATCGGCCCGCCCTACGTGACGCCGCGGACCGCCGTCGCCGCGCCGCTCGTGCCGCTCGGCCGCGCCATCCTGCGCGCGACCGAGCCCGAGGCCCGCGCGCTCCTCGTCCACTGCGCCGAGGAGATGGCCCACCTCGCCACCTTCCTCCCCGCCCTCCACCGCGACTTCCACGACCACCCCTGATCGTCCGGGCGCGCAGGCCGACGCGCGGTCGCGCGAATGCCGGCGTCGGGCGACACGGACGGGGATAGACTGCATCGGTGACTCGCGGAGCTGGGATCACGACGGGGCAGTGCCGCGCTGCGTGCCTCGTGGCGGTGCTCGTCGTCGCGGCGGGCGAGGCCCACGGCGAGCCGCGCGTCCTCGATTTCCGCGGCGGCTACACGCTGACCGAGCCGGCGGACGCCGATCGCTGCTACGCGGTGGGGCTGCTCTTCGACGTGCGCAGGTACGGGCCGGGGCTGTGGGTGTCCGCGTCCGTCTCCGCCGAGACCGAGCTCGACGTCTTCCATCCGCCCGCCGACGATCGCACCGTCGCCGTCGGCACCGGCGCCGGCACCTTCGTGGACCTCGGCAGCCGCGTGACGTTGCTCGCCGGCCTCCGGCTCGATGCGCTCACCGCGAGCCACTGGCCCGGCGCGACGAGCCGCACGTACGGCGTGCGAGCCGGCCCGACCGCCTCCGCCGTCGTCGTTCTCGGCCACGTATGGCGGCACCCGATGGGGATCGAGGCGCGGGTCGACGGGCTCGCGTACGACATGGCGCGCGGCGACTCGCGGACGTTGTGGCAGGGCGGCCTGTTCGTCTGGGGCGTGCTGCTCCCCGATCCGCCGCTCCCCGCGGCACCCAGCTCGTGGCAAACGAAGGTGCCGCGGAGCCGGTGGGACCGATGAGTCAGGGCGCGCAGGCCGAGGCGCGGCCGAGGGAGCAGGCGCGGGCCTGGAGGCGGGAGGCGCGGGCGTCGTCGCGGGCGACGCCGTCGCCGGCGCGGTAGAGCTCGGCCGCGGAGGCGCAGCCCTCGGCGTTGCCCCGCGTGCACGCGCGCTCGAAGCCGCGCACCGCGCGCGCCGGCGAGCGCGGGCCGTACTGCTCCGACGAGAAGTAGACGCCCAGCCCCATGCAGCCGTCCGTCCAGCCGTGCGCGCACGCGGTCTCGAGCAGATCCTCCGGCTGCGGGTTGCGCGGCAGCGCCTTCGCCTCGAGCAGGATGTCGTAGTCGCCGAGCGACGGCGGCTCGTGCGCGTAGCCGGCCGGCCGGCGCCCGCCGACGTTGTCGCAGCCGGCCTGGAAGTTCAGCTCGCACGACCGCTGGAAGCTCGCCCACGGCGGATAGCGATCGGCGAGGTCCTGCCGCTCCTCGGCGACGTAGATGCCGAGCTCGTTGCAAGCCCAGCCGGAGCCGCGCTCGCAGTCGACCGACTCCATCGTCACCAGCGTGCGGCACGCGTGGCGCTTGCCCTCCTTGCACGCCTGCTGCCAGAACGGCAGCCGGTTGGCCGGGTGGGTGTCGCCGACGCCGTGGGTCGCGCGCACCGCGAGGAACGTCACCGCCCACGCCGCGGTGTAGACGAGGAAGCGGCGCCGCTCGCGCAGGCCGGCGAGCAGGCGGCCCGGATCGAGCCACGCGACCGCCGGCCGCGACGCGAACCGATCGATCGCGCGGATCGACAGGTTGAGCAGCGGCACCGGCAGGAGCTTGTCGTAGAAGGTCGGCAGGCCGGCGCGGTCGAGCAGCTCGTAGGCGACGAACACCATCGCGCCGTACAGCACGCCGAAGACGATGCGGCCGAGGTCGGTGCGCGGCGCGGTCGCCGGGTCGGTGAACAGCAGCAGCATCCCGAGGAAGACCGCGATCGGCACCGGCCCGACAAAGAAGTAGGTCCCGTAGTGCGCGAAGTACGCGAGCGACAGCAGGTGCGCGGTGAGCAGCGCCGCCAGCGGCATGAGCGCGACGCCGAAGAAGATCTGCCCCGGCAGGCTGACGAGGAACAGCATCTCGTAGATGTGGCGCGGGCGCTCGATCGTCGTCGCGACCTCGACGCCCCACGTGATGTGGGTGGCGCCGGCGACGAGCAGCCCGATCGACACCACCGCGAGCGGGAACGACGACGGGTTGAAGATGTGGCCGCGCCGGCCGCCCTTGTCCCAGCGCAGCAGCTCCTTCGCCGCGAAGCCGATCGCGATCATGACGAGCTGGAGCGCGAACCAGTCCGGCTTGAACCAGAGGAAGAGGTTGATGCTGAGGATGATCGGGAACGGGCCGAAACCGAGCTCGTACGTGTCGCGGCGCGACCAGACGAACAGCAGGTCGAACGCATAGGCGAACGCGAGCTGCGCGGCGATCAGGTACGCGTACGCGCCGACCTCCGGCCACGACAACGACCAGTAGAGGTAGATCGCGCCCTGGACGATCGGCTGCACCCAGTGCGGGCGGCGGATGACGACCGCGATGCGGCGCGGGCGGGTCGCCGCCGAGCGGTGGAGCAGGGCGGTCCAGCCGAGCAGCACGGCGGCGGCGCCGAGCAGCGCGAAGCAGACGCCGGGCTCGTGCAGCGAGCGGGGCAGGAGCCCGAAGCCGGCGAGGGCGACGATGAAGGCGAGCGGCAGCGCGAAGACGCGCGGCTGGCGCGCGGGCGCCTCGGTGGCCGGCGGAGCCGCGTTCGGTTCGGCGGTGCGACCCGCCGGGGCCGCGCTCCCTGCAGGCTTCGTCCTCGTCGTCGATCGCGTCTTCGTCCGCTCGCTGCGCGCCATTCCGGAAGCGCCATGGTCGGCACAATCCGCGCAGCAAGTCAAAGCCGGTCTTCAGCGCGACACGACGAGGTACGACGTGAGCACGATGTTCGCCGCGCCCGCGTCGGGCGGATTCGCATTCTGGAACAGGCCTCGGTAGCCGATCGTCGCCGTCTGGCCCGGCGTGACGTCGCCGGTGATGTCGATGACCCACGGCGTCACCGCCGCGCCCGGGCACCAGCCGCCGCGGCCGAACCACCAGGTGCCGCCCTGGTTCGGCGTCATGCCGTCGGCGACCTCGGCCATGCAGCCGGTGTCGGTGCCGGCCATCGGGAACTCCTTGCGGTACGTCTTGGCGCCGACGGTCAGCTCGTGCTGGTGGTCGCAGAACTCGCCGCACATGTCGTCGTTGGAGCCGTGACCGGTGACGAGCGTGAACAGCTCGACCTTCCGCGCGTCGGCGGGGATCGGGACGTCGACCGGCGCGCGGCCGTCGTTGTAGTGGCTGTCGAACGAGCCGCCGGTGAAGAGCTTCGTCACCGCGACGGGCCGGTAGCCCTTGCCGCGGTTCGCCAGGTGCAGCGTGACCTGCGTGCCGGTCGGCTGCGTGTTCCACGACGGCGCCCACTCCCACTTGAAGTGGCGCGTGCCGCCGCCGCTCAGGTGGGCGAGCATCGGCGAGACGTCGACGGTCCAGTGGGTCTCGCGGTGGTAGCTGGTGATGAAGCGCGCGAGTTCGATCCAGTCGCCGCTGGCGTCGTCGCGCACCCACAGGTACGCGAGATAGTCCCATGCGCCGCAGTTGCCGAGCTCCGGCGCGTCGGCGTTCGGGCAGCGCTGGGTGACGTCGACGACCAGCGTGTCGAACGTCGCCATCGTCGCGGCGTCGGGCAGCGTCGCGTCGAGCTCGGCGAAGCCGTCGGGCAGGACGGCGCCGGTCCACAGCGGGACGTCCAGGCCGTGATCGGCGTCGAGGACCGCCTGCCGCTCGGCCTCGCCGTTCAGGTACGCGGCCTCGTTGGCGGCGTAGGCCAGGTTCTGCGCCCACGGCCAGCCCTGCCGGCTGGCGTCGTAGCGGGTGACGTCGGCGAGCATGCCGACGCCGCGCACGCGCTGCGCGCGATCGATCGCGAAGCCGTTCTTGCCCTGGCCGATGAAGGCGGTGTCGATCCAGTTGTCGAGATCGAGCGCCGGCTTGCGGGCGACGTGCAGGTGGTGGCGCCAGTGCTCGGCGTCGGCGGGCGGCAAGGTGGCGAGCGCGGCGTCGATGTTGGCGCTGATGACGTCGAGCGACGCGTCGACGCCGGAGACCTTGCGCGAGACGAAGAAGTAGTGCGTGTTGCGCGGCGACGCGGCGATCAGGTGATCGACGTCGTGCGCCCAGATCGACGACGCGTCGTTGCTGGCGACGGTGATCGTGTCGGGGATGAAGACGTACGTCTCGCAGCCGGACCACTGCTCGCGCAGGTTCCAGCTCGTGCCGTCGCGCAGGTCGATCGTGAAGTCGTCGGCGGTGTCGCCGCGATGGACGCCGTACGGCCCGGCGGCGAACGGCCGGATCGGCAGGCCGAGCTCGTGGCAGATGGCGTCGGGGCCGGGCGGCGCGTCGGGGCCGGCGTCGACGGGCGCGCCGCCGCCGCCGTCGTCACCGCAGGCGGCCGCGAGCACGAGCAGGGGCGCGAGGATGCAGCGCACGACCGTCGTGATCGTCATGGCTCCACGCTACGGCCCGGGGTCGTCGCGGCGCAACCACGATCGGTCAGGGCGCGCGCGGGGGCGGCGGCGGCGTGGGCGGCACGCGGGTGTCGGGTGTCCGCAGGTCGGGGCCCCGGAGGTCGTGGGTGTCCGGTCCGCGGACATCCGGGATCCGGACGTCGGGGACGGGCAGCGGCACGTCGAGGCCGTGCGGCAGCCCCGGCACCGGCGGGAGCTGGAAGTGCATGCCGCCGCTGTCATCGTCGCCGTCGGCGTCGCTGTCGCCGGCGTCGTCGGCGCCCTCGCCGCGGTCCTCGCCGGCGGGATGGAACTCGAGCGGCAGGCGGATGGTCGTGGCCTTGCCGTCGGCGCTGGCCGGGAAGCGCCAGGTGCGGGCCGCCGCGGCGACGCAGTCGCCGACGCGGCCGCCGACGGTGTCCTCGTCGACGCGATCGGCGGTGACCTTGCCCGCCGCGTCGAGGTCGACCTCGAGCAGGACGAGGCCGCCGTGGGCGACGCGCTCCCCGTCGAAGCAGGCGATGGCGTCCTTGCGGTGCGCGCGCACGACGTTCGCCTGCGCCATCCGCGTCAGCATGATCGGGCCGGCGTCACGCCCGCCGTTCTTCGCGGCGGCGGCGAGGTCGGAGAGATCGAGCGCCTGCACCGACAGCCTGGTGCCGGTCGCCTTCGAGCGGGTGCGCTCCACCAGCGCCGGCGTGCCGGTCGTGCGCTCCTCGGTCGCGGTCGTCGTCGGTGGCGGCGGTGGCGCCATCGGCGTCGCCGTCGGTGGCGCCGTCGTCGGCGTCGTCGGTGGCGTCGGGGGAGGCGCCGGCGCCGCTGGGGCCGCAGTCTTCATCGCCATCGCCGGCCGGCTCGCCGTGGCCGCGCCGTGCCCTCGCCCGTGCTCGGTCACGTAGAGCGTCACACCACCGGTCGCCACCGCCGCCACCGCCGCCGCCGCGATCCACGCCCGCGCGCGCCGCGGCCGCACCGCGTCCTCGATCGCCGCCAGCAGCGCGTCCATCGACGTGAACCGGCGGTGCGGCTCCGGCGACAGCGCCCGCCGCAGCACGGCGTCGAGCGCCGCCGGGACGTCGGAGCGCGCCGGCGCCACGATCTCGTGCGCGCGCACCGCCGCCACCAGCGACGCGTACGCATCCGACCGGAACGGCCGCTGCCCGTGCACCGCCTCCCACGCGGTCACCGCGAACGCGAACTGATCGGCGCGCGCGTCGACGACCTCGCCCGCGTGCTGCTCCGGCGCCATGTAGGCCGGCGTGCCGAGCAGCGCCCCCGTCTGCGTCAGGTTCGCGGACAGGTCCGGCGGCAGGCCGCGCGCGTCCGCGGCCTCGGCGATCGCGTCGCCGACCGCGCCCGGCTCCGGCTCCGCGCGCGCGAGCCCGAAGTCGACCACCTTGACGCGGCCCGAGCGCGCGACGAGCACGTTGTCGGGCTTGAAGTCGCGGTGGATGACGCCCGCCGAGTGCGCGGCCGCCAGTCCGCGCCCGGCCGCGATCACCGCCGCCAGCTTGTCGCGCCAGCTCCGCTTCGGGTCCGCGATCAGCGCGCGCAGGCTGCCGCCGTCGACGAGCTCCATCGCGACGAAGACCCGGCCGCCGCTGGTGCCGATGTCGAAGACGCCGGCGAGGTTCTCGTGCGAGAGCGTCGCCATCGCCTGCGCCTCGCGCAGGAGCCGCCGCTCGAGGCTGCTGCCGCCGCCGCCGGGCTCGACGTGCAGCACCTTGATCGCGACCTCGCGGCCGAGATCGGGATCCTTCGCGCGGAAGACCTGGCCCATGCCACCGCTGCCGATCCGCGCGCCGAGCACGTAGCGGCCGAGCGTGTCGCCGGGCTCGAGCCCGCGCGGCGGCTCGCCCGTGGCGGGGCCGGCCTCGGCGACCGCGCCCGGCGTCGCCGCGGCCCGCACCGCCGGACCCGAGCGCCGCGGCGTCACGCCGGGCGCCGACATCGTCGCGTCGAGCGCGGCGTCGGGATCGGGCTCGGTGCTCACGCGCCGAGGATAGCCTGCGCGGCGGTGAGGCGCCCCTTGCGCACCTGCGACGCCGCCGCTGCCCCATGGCAGCGAAGCCGATCCATGCGAGCATCGCTCCGGGGAGGTCGACTTGCGCCGTATCGCCATCATCGGCTCCGGCATCGCCGGGCTGCTCACCGCCCACGGCCTGCGCCGCGCCGGGCACCAGGTCACGCTGTTCTCCGATCGCAGCGCCGAGCAGTGGCTGCGCGGCTCGAAGCCGACCGGCACCGCCGGCCGCTTCGATCTGGCGCTGTCGTACGAGCGCGAGCTCGGCCTCGCGCACTGGGAGAGCGCCGCGAAGAAGGTCGAGGGCATCTCGCTCGTCTTCTGTCCGGTTCCCGGCAACCGGCTGCTCACCCTCACCGCGCGCCTCGCGCGACCGGGCGTCGCCATCGACGTGCGCCTGCAGAGCCACCGCTGGATGCTCGACCTCGAGGAGCGCGGCGGCACCGTCGCGATCGAGAGCGTCACCGTGCCGCGCCTCGACGAGATCGCGGCCGCCCACGACCTGACGATCGTCGCCGCCGGCAAGGCGGAGCTCGCCAACCTGTTCGAGCGCGACGGCGCGCGCAGCGTCTACGACCGGCCGCAGCGCAACCTGGCGATGGTCGTCACCCGCGGCGCGCGTCACCGCTTCGACGGCGTCCCGTTCGTGCCGGTCAAGTTCAACCTGTTCGGCACCGTCGGCGAGATGTTCTGGGTGCCGTACCACCACTACGAGCTCGGCCCGAGCTGGAACCTCGTCTTCGAGGCGAAGCCGGGCGGCGCGATGGACCTCTTCGGCGACGCCAAGAGCGGCGCCGACGCGCTCGCGATCGCGAAGCGGGTCATCCGCGACCTGGCGCCGTGGGACCACGAGTGGGCCAAGGAGATGGAGCTCGCCGACGAGCACGGCTGGCTGGTCGGCAAGGTCGCGCCGACGATCCGCAAGCCGGTCGGGCGGCTGCCGTCGGGCCGGGTGGTCGCCAGCGTCGGCGACACCGCGATGGTCTTCGATCCGGTCGGCGGCCAGGGCGCCAACAACGGGACGAAGATGGCGCGCCACCTCGTCGAGGCGATCGTTGCGCGCGGCGACCGGCCGTTCGACGAGGCGTGGATGTCGTCGACGTTCGAGGCGTTCTACGCCGATCACGGCGCGCCCGCCTACACGTTCAACAACCTCCTGCTCGAGCCGATCACCGCGGCGGGCAAGGAGCTCTTGATCGCGCAGTACGGCAGCGACGGCGTGCGGCGCGACGGCCGCCAGGCGATCGCCGACGCGTTCGCCGCGAACTTCGCCGATCCGCGCCAGTACACGCACCTGTTCACCGACCTGGCGGCGACCCGCGCGTTCATCGCCGAGAAGACCGGTGGGTCGTGGCGGCGGCGCGCGATCGGCGGCCGCCTCGCGATCGGCGCGCAGCAGCTCCGCCAGAAGCTCGGCCTGGCGCCGCACCATCCGCTGGCGCCGGACGCGGCGATGCCCGCGGAGGCGGCGGTCCCGGCCGAGTGAGCTGCGCGGCGGCGCTCAGGTCGCGGCGGGCACGAGCGTGATCGCGGTGACCTCCTGCGTCGTGCCCACCCGCACCGGCGGGCCCCAGTAGCCGGTGCCCTCGCTGACGTAGAGCCACGCGCGGCCGAAGCGCCCGAGCCCGGCGACCTTCGGATCGAAGAGGCGCGCCAGCCAGCCGAGCGGCAGGAGCTGACCGCCGTGCGTGTGGCCGGAGAGCTGGAGGTCGACGCCGGCGGCGGCGGCGCGCACGATCACGCGCGGGTGGTGCGCGAGCAGCACGAGCGGCCGCGCCGGATCGCGGCCGGCGACCGCGCGCGGCAGGTCCTCCTCGGCGCTGGAGTCGTCGACGCCGGCCAGCTCGAACGCGCCGGCGATCGAGACCCGCTCGTTGCGCAGCAGGCGGACGCCGAGCGAGCGCAGGTGGGCGAGCCAAGCCTCCGCGTTCCAGTAGTACTCGTGGTTGCCGGTGACGGCCCACACGCCGTCGCGCGCGCGCAGCCCGCGCAGCGGCTCGATCTCGCGCTGCAGCTCGGCGAGGCGCCCGTCGACGAGGTCGCCGGTGATGACGATGAGATCCGGCGCGAGCGCGTTGACCTGCGCGACCAGCCGCTCGACGAACGCGCGGCCGATCAGCGGCCCGACGTGGACGTCGGTGAGCTGCACGATCGAGTACGACGGCACCGGCAGGTTCGCCAGCGGCACCTCGACCCGGCGGACGCGCGGGCCGCGCGCGACGTGGACGAGGCCGCCGAGCACGGTCGCGG
>DASZXE010000948.1:0-2123 GCA_035546475.1 Kofleriaceae bacterium | reverse complement strand
GGCGGCCGCGGCCGCGGCCGCGGCGATGGTGGCGGTGGCCGCGACCGGCTGCGCGCACCTCGGCTTCGGCCGCGCGCGCGAGGCGCCGGCCGACGTCCGCATCGTCCTCTACCGCGACCGCGCGCTCGTCGACGAGCGGATCGACGCGGTGGTCCGCGGCGGCCAGGTCGAGCTGCCGCGGCCGGCCGGCGTCGCCGCCGAGGACCTGGCGATCACGAGCGACGACGTCCAGGTCCGCGCGTGGGCGGCGGCGGCGCCCGACGGCCAGCGCGACGTCACGGCCGTGTCCGGCGCCCGGACAGCCCACGGGCGGCTGCTCGGCTACGGCGACGACGGCGTCGTGCTCCTCGAGCCGGATGGCGTCCACCTGGTCGGCGGCGCCGAGCTGCTGGCGGGCGCGGTGCGTCCGCCGATCGTCGCGCGGGTCGACGGCCGCGAGGGCAGGGCGACCTTCCACCTGCGCTACCCGACCGACCGCGTCACCTGGCAGGCGAGCTACACGCTCGTCGATCACGGCGGCAAGGGCCGGCTGCGCGGCGCGCTCACCGTCGACAACCAGACCGGCCGCCGCTGGCATCGCGTCGCGCTGTCGGTCATCGACGCGCCGGTGCCGGATCCGCAGACCGGCGGCGGCGACCTGCCGGCGCTCGTCCGGCTGCCCGGACGCTACGAGCTGGAGCCGGGGCCGCAGCGCCTCGAGCTCGCGCTGCGCGACCGGCCGCTCGCGCTCGAGTCGACGCTGGTCTACGACCCGGTCGGCCCCGGCCTCGATCGCACCGGCTCGTCGCCCGAGCGCGACGCGATGTACGGCGTGCGCGACTGGCCGGACAACCTCGCCGAGACGGTGAAGATCGATCTCGGCTCGGTCGCCGACGTCCAGCTTCCCTCGGGGCCGGTGCGGCTGGCGTCGGTCGACGCGGGCGGCGCGCTGCGCTGGCGCGGCGAGGGCGAGCTGCTGCCGCCGGCAGCCGGCGCCGCGCGCTACCTGACGGTGACGGTCGGCCGCGCCGACGACGTCACCGGCAGCCGCAAGCGCACCGACTTCGTCGTCGACGACCTCCGCCAGCGCCTGTACGAGGAGATCGCGGTGACGGTGACGAACAAGCGGGCGGTCCCCGTCGACGTCCTCGTGCGCGAGCACCTCTACCGCGGGCAGTGCTGGATGCTCGCCTACCACTCGACCGGCGACCGCGTCGACAAGGAGGGCACCCAGCGCATTGCGCTCGGCGCCACCGTGCCCGCGGCCGGCTCGGTCACCGTCGTCTACCGCGTCGTCTACCACTGGAGCGCCGCCGAGTGCACCCCCTGAGCGTCGAGCAACTGACCGTCCACTACGGCAAGCGGTGCGCCGTCGATCACCTGTCGATCGACGTCGAGGCCGGCCAGATCGTCGGCCTCCTCGGGCCCAACGGCGCCGGCAAGAGCACGGCGCTCCTCGCCATCGCCGGCGCGGTGATGCCGAGCGCCGGCACGATCCGCATCGCGGGCGTCGACCTCGCGCGCCGGCCGCTCGACGCCAAGAAGCGGGTCGGCTTCGCGGACCAGCCGCCGTCCCTCTACGAGTTCTTCACGGTCGCCGAGCACCTGGCGCTGGTCGCCGAGGCGCGCGGCGATCGCGACCGCGACGGCCAGCGGGCGCTGCTCGCCGAGCTCGGCCTCGGCGGCGTCGCCGACCGGCCGTGCCGCGAGCTGTCGTTCGGCATGCGCCAGCGGGTCGGCCTCGCCGCCGCGCTGGTCGGCGACCTCGCGCTCGTGCTGCTCGACGAGACGCTCAACGGCCTCGATCCGCACGCGGCCCGCCGCGCTCGCACCGCCTTGACCGCCGCCGCCGCGCGCGGCGCCGCGGTGCTCATGTCGACGCACCTGCTCGGCGTCGCCGAGGGCCTCTGCCAGCGCATCGTCGTGATGGACCAGGGCAGGATCGTCGACGACCTCGCCGGCGACGAGCTGACGGCGCTGCGCGCCGGCGGCCCCGGCGCGCTCGAGCGGCTCTACGTCGAGACGATCGCCGACCGCGAGGCGACCTGATGGACGGACGCCGCCTGCTCGCGTGGGGCGACCTCGAGACGGCGCGCCGCGGGCGGCGCTGGCTGCCGTGGGCGGTCGCGCTGGCGGCGGGGCTC
>DASZXE010000947.1:0-2896 GCA_035546475.1 Kofleriaceae bacterium | reverse complement strand
CCGCCGTCGCCCTTCTGGCGACCCTTGGCCTCGGGGCGCTCGTCGCCGCTTGCGGCGCTGAACCGACCGGAGCTGCCGAGGACACGGCGGCCGCGCGCGCGGGTTCGTCGATCGACAGCTTCAACGAGACGGACACCTCTGTCTGGGTGCCGTTCGCTGACGCCTCGTCGTCGGTCACGACGTCTCGCGGCGCCGACCACGCCGGCAGCAGCGGCGCTTCGCTGCAGGTCGCGTACCGGGTGTCGTCGGGTGGTTATGCGGGCCTCGAACGGAACTTCAGCACGCCCAGGAACTGGTCGGCGGTACCGGCCATCAACCTGTGGGTCAACGGCCAGGCCACGGGGCACACGTTCCTGGTTCAGCTGTACGACGCCGGCCACGAACGGTGGGAGTCGCGGTTCACCGTCGGATTCACGGGCTGGCAGCAGATCACGTTGCCGTTCACGGCCATGAAGCCGGCCGGCTGGCAGCCGCCCGAGGCCACGGCCGACGGCGTGCAGGACTTCTCCGGCGTGACCGGCATGTCGATCGTTCCGTCCGAAGGGACCGGCGCCGGCACGGTCACGATCGACGCGCTGGCGCTGGGGGCGGGCAGCACCGCGGTCACGGCCGGCGCGACCACGCCCGCGCCGGCCCCGACGCCGACGCCCGCTCCGACGACGCCGACGGTGACCCCGACGACGCCGACGGTGACCCCGACGACGCCGACGACGCCGACGGTGGCCCCGACGACGCCGACGCCCGCTCCAACGACGCCGACGGCGGCCCCGGCGACGCCGACGGCGGCCCCGGCGGCGCCCAGCGGCCTCGTCGGTGCGACGGGCGTCAACGGCACGATCATCCCGCTCTACACCGATCCCAGCGATTCATCGTGGGCGGCGGTCGTCGCCGCCAAGCAGGCGCACCCCACCGTTCCGGTGGTCGCCATCGTGAACCCCAGCGACGGCCCGGGTTCCGCCAAGAGCGCCGCCTACGTCACGGGAATCACCAAGCTGGTCGCTGCCGGCGTGAAGGTGATCGGCTACGTCCACACGCTTTACGGCGACCGGCCCACCGCGCAGCTGCAGGCGGAGATGGATCAGTGGCACAGCTGGTACCCGAACGTGACCGGCATCTTCTTCGACGAGATGGCCAACAGCCCCGGCCACGAGTCGTACTACGCCGCGCTCGGCGCGTATGCGAAGAGCCACGGCGGCGACTTCACGGTCGGCAACCCGGGCACCGACACGGCCCAGAGCTACATCGGCACGCTGGACGTGCTGCTCATCTACGAGAGCGACGGCCTGCCGTCGATGGCGGCCATCACGGGCTGGCACAGCGCCTACGCCCGCACGAACTTCGGCGTCATCCCGTACAAGGTGCCGTCGCTGGACGCGGCATTCGTCGCGGTGGCTCGCCCCTACGTCGGCTACATCTACTTGCAGAGCGACGACCTGTCGAACCCGTGGGACAGCGTCCCCACGTACCTGACGAACCTGGTCGGCGCGCTGCAGTAGCACCGGGGCGCGCCGTCAGCAGTCGGTGTCGCCGGCGGGGCCGCAGATGCTCGGGCAGCAGCCGTCGGCCTGCGCGCCCGAGCAGGTCGTGATCGGGACGTGCTGGCAGGCGGCCGTGCACAGGCGTGGGTCGCCGACCAGCCGATCGATCGTGCACGCGTCGCCGTCGTCGGGGCAGGTGGTCGGGCACGTGGAGGGCGGGTCGCAGGTCTCGCCCGCCTGGAGCCGGCCGTCGCCGCAGGTCGCCGCGCAGTCGGCGTCCGTCGCCGCCGTGCAGCCGGCCGGGCAGCAGCCGTCGCCGCCGAAGCAGGCGGTGATCGCGCCGTGCGTGCAGGTCCGCGTGCACGCGGCCACCGACCCCGCCGCGACGTCGACGGTGCAGGCGTCGCCGTCGTTGCAGCTGGCCGGGCAGGCGCCGGGCAACCCCGCCGTGATGGCCCGGTCGCACGCCTCGCCGATCTCGACGACGCCGTCGCCGCAGACGGTCCGCGGGCAGTCGGTGTCCGTGGCTGCCGTGCAGCCCGGCGGGCAGCAATGGTCACCGCCCAGGCAGGCGGTGATGGGCGTGACGACGCACGCCGCGCTGCACGTCGCCGCAGCGCCGCGCAGCTTGACGGTGGCGCACGACCCCGCCGACGGGCAGCTGGTCGGACACGATCCGTCGATCGTCGGGTCGCAGGCCTCCACGGGCGGCTCGACCAGGCCGTCGCCGCACACCGCCGCGCAGTCGGTGTCGATCAGGAACGTGGCGCCCGATGGGCAGCACCCGTCGCCGGCCACCGCCGCGGTCACCGGCAGGTGCACGCAGGCCGCGTGGCAGGTGCCGGCCGACAGCAGGCGGTCGTCCGTGCAGGTGTCTCCGTCGTCGCAGGTCCGCGGGCAGGCGCCGCGCAGGCCGGCGGCGATCGCGACGTCGCAGGCTTCGCCCAGCTGGACGACGCCGTCCCCGCAGCTCGACGAGCAGTCCGGGTCCTGCGCGGCCTTGCAGCCGGCCGGGCAGCAGCCGTCCGAGGCGCCGCACGCGGTGATCGACGTCGAGACACAGACGGCCGAGCAGTCGGCGGCGCTTCCGGCCAGCGCCGTCTGCAGGCAGGCGGCCGGGGAGGGCGGGCAGCTCACCGGGCAGGCCCCGGCACCGCTGGCCTGCGGGTCACACGTCTCGCCCGCCTCGACGACGCCGTCGCCGCAAGCCGCCGGGCAGTCGGTGTCGGTCGCGCCGATGGAGCCCGGCAAGCAGCATCCGTCGCCCGAGATCGGCCCCTTGACCAGGTCGTGGATGCACAGCGCCTGACAGCCGCTGCCGGTCAGCACGTCGGTGGTGCACGGATCCCCGTCGTCGCAGCTGACCGGGCAGCTGCCCGGCTGCGCGGCCGGGATCCCGACGTCGCAGGTCTCGCCGG
>DASZXE010000946.1:0-9294 GCA_035546475.1 Kofleriaceae bacterium | reverse complement strand
CGCCCGGCGGCGCACCATCGCGCGACCCGCCCCCTCCACACACGCGGACGAGCCCCGGGCCGAGCACGCCGCGCCCACGCTGACCCGGCAGCTCACCATCGCCCGACCCGACCCGCCTCGCTCGACGGCGCACATCGCCCGACCCGCCCCGCCCGGCTCGGTAGCGCACCATCGCCCGACCCGACCGGTCCCGCGGGCCGAGCCCGCCCAGGCCCGCCCGGTCCCTCGGCTCGAGCACGCCCCGGCCCGCCCGGCCGAGTCCGGCGACCTCCGCCCCGAACTTACCCCGCCATGGACGAAGGCCATCGGACGGCGATCACGGTCTACACCTCGCCAGGCGGCGCGGGCCCGTCACCCGGCCGGCTCCGTCCGCTGCATGGAGGAAGGCTGTACCGCCGGGCAGGAACACACCGTTCGGTACC
This sequence comes from Kofleriaceae bacterium, assembly GCA_035546475.1. GTDB lineage: Bacteria > Myxococcota_A > Polyangia > Haliangiales > Haliangiaceae > UBA2376. The sequence goes on along the minus strand of DASZXE010000946.1, from coordinate 8,872 downwards.
CTCCGCGTAACCCTCCTTCGGAGCCGCGCGTCGGTAAGAAAGACGAGGAAGATCAGGGCAGTGAGCAAATCTCTGGCGGACCGTGTTCATTACACATTCGCTGTACGATTCTGTTGACGACGCAGCGATCGCCGACCAAAGTGTTGCCAGCAAAACTTCCGCGACCAGGGATCTGAGATGGTCGCGAGACAAGGACGGCAGGACGTGGCAAGAGCAGCAGCAGCGACGGCGCAACCCAATCCCGACGAAGGAGCCCGTGTGATGGACGTTACCGGCGTCAAGGTGTTCTCGGCGACGAAGGCGAAGGAGCGCGAGCTCCTCGGCGAAGTGATCACTGAGTGGATCCGCAACAACCAGAACGTCGACATCGTCGACAAGATCGTCACGCAGTCCTCCGACTCGGAGTTCCACTGCCTCACGATCACGCTGTTCTACCGACACAAGAGCTAGTCCCCGCGGCCTGGCCGCGGCTCTCGCCGAACCTCCGCGCCGCCCGGCCGGGGGTTCGCGCATTTTCGGCGCCCCCGCCCCGCCGGCGACACCATCCCCGCGACGGCTGCCGGACCGCCGACGGCCGCGGCCGCCACGCGCCCCCGAGCGGCTGCAGCTCCGCGAGCCCGCGCGAACGAAGGCGGAACGGGAAGCCCGCCCGACTTCCGAGCGCCGCGGCGACGGAACGGCGGCCGCGCCCGCCACGCGCCCACGAGCGGGTGCAGCTCCGCGAGCCCGCGCGAACGAAAGGCGGAACGGGAAGCCCGCCCGACTGACCGCCGCGGCGACGGCACGGCGGTTTCGGCCGCCCCGACCTCGGCGGCGGCGGCGACGGCCCGCCCGGAATCGGCCGCCGCAAGGAAGGCACGGACCTCCCCTGCCCGGCCCCGTCCGAGACTCGGGGCGCGGGCGGCGAGGTACGGCTACTCGGACTTCTTCATCGTGTGGCACTGGAGGCAGCCGAAACCGGTGGGGTTGTCGGGCTCGTACTCCTTCATGCCGAGGAGGTTGGCCATGGTCGGCTTGACCTCCTTCATCATGAACTCGCCGATGGCCGCCTTCGACGGGTCGGGCGGGGCGCTGAAGTCGAGCTCCGGCAGCGCGCCGCTCGGCATGTCGAACTTGCCCTCCTTCGCGCCGGGACCGTGGCAGGTCTCGCAGCTCACGTCGGCGAACTTCTGGGAATCGAAGGCCTTGAACTTCTCGGCCATGACCGGCAGGACCGTGTGCTTCATGAAGTCGGCGCGGTCGTGCTGGCTCATGCCCTCCCACGCGCCGGGCGCGAGCGGCGTGGGCTGCGCCGGAGGGGCGGGCTCCTTGGCGGAGGACTTGCCGCCGCAGGCGGCCAGGGCGAGGCCCGAGGCGAAGATCGAGGCGAGGAGAGTGAGCTTCATGGCGCGCATGCTAGCGCGCGCACGGGCTGCGTCGAAGCGACGCTCCGGGAAACACCGTGCGCGCCAGCGGCACGGCAGCGCCGCCGGGGTTGCGTCGGCGCCGCTTGATCTGGCCGCCCAGTTGGGCTATCTCGTCCCCCCTCATGGAAAACTCGTTTGGCAAGCCGGTCGAGGTCGAGGTCCGCGACAGCCTCGAGAAGGCGATGAAGATCCTCAAGCAGAAGATGTCGAAGGAAGGCATCCTGCAGGAGCTGAAGCGCCGCCGCTTCTACGAGAAGCCCTCGGTGAAGCGCAAGCGGAAGACCCGCGAGGCGCGCAAGCGGCTGCGCCGCGAGATGAAGCGCAAGACGGTCGGCAGCCCGCCGCGCATGTGATTCGTCCCGCCGTTCACGTCCACGTGAGCGTCGTCGTGCGAGGGAACGTCTCGCGCTCCTCGCTCCGCTCGGCTTCCTCGACCCCGCGCACCTCGCGTCGGGCCGCGCAGGCCCGCCGGCCCGTCGGCGGCCGGTCATGACCGACTGGCTCGAGATCGTCGTCCCGGCGACCGCCACCGACGTCGACGACGTCGCCGCCTTGCTCGCCGACGCGATCGAGCCTGCCCGCGAGGGCACCGAGATCCGCGGCGACGAGGTCGTCATCTGGGCGCCGCTGGCCACCGGCGAGGCGACCCTCGCCGAGGTGCGCGCCGCGGTGGCCGCGTTCGCCGAGGCCGGCCTCGGCGTCGATCCGGCGGCCGTCCGCTCGCAGCCGGCCCTGCCCGAGGCCGAGTGGCGCGACGCCTGGAAGCGCTACTTCCACGTCTCCCGCCTGACCCGGCGGATCGTCGTCGTGCCGAGCTGGGAGCGCGCCGACTTCGTGGCGGCGCCCGACGACGTCGTCATCGATCTCGATCCCGGCATGGCGTTCGGCACCGGCACCCACGCGACCACGCGGCTGGTGCTCGCCGAGCTGGAGCGGCTCGCCGACGAGGGCGCGGCGCCGGCGCGCGTGCTCGACGTCGGCGCCGGCTCCGGCATCCTGGCGATCGCCGCGGCCAGGCTGTGGCCCGGCGCGGCGGTGCTCGCGGTCGACAACGATCCGATCGCGGTGGCCGCGTGCGCCGAGAACGTCGGCGCCAACGGGCTCGCCGCGCGGGTGACGAGCGAGGCGACGCCGCTCGCGGCCGTCGGCGGCGCGTTCCCGCTCGTGCTCGCCAACATCCAGGCCCACGTGCTGCGCGACCTGCGGGTCGACCTGACCGCGCGGCTCGCCGCCGGCGGGACGCTCGTGCTGTCGGGCCTGCTCACGCCGCAGGCGCCCGCGGTCGCCGAGGAGTACGTCGCCGGCGGCCTGCGGCTCGTCGCGATCCGGCCGAGCCCCGACGACGCGGCGTGGTCGAGCGCCGTCCTCGTCCGCCCGTGACCTGCCGCGTGCTGGTGGAGCCGGCGCGCCTGCGGGCGGGGCCGCTCACCGTCGAGGGCGAGACGTACGGCTACCTGTTCCGCGTGCGCCGGCTGGCGGTCGGCGAGCCGGTCGTCGCCTTCGACGGCCTCGGCCGCGAGGCGCCGGGCCGGGTGGCCGCGGTCGGCCCCGAGCGCGCCACCCTCGAGCTCGACGAGCCGCGCGCGATCGCGCCGGCCCGCCCGCGCATCACCGTCGTGCAGGCGCTCATCAAGGGCGAGCGGATGGCGTGGTGCCTCGAGAAGCTGGTCGAGGTCGGCGTCGACGAGATCATCCCGTGCGCCACCGCGCGCGCGGTCGTGAAGCTCGACGACGATCGGCGCGCGAGCCGGCACCAGCGGCAGCTCGCCATCGTCCGCGAGGCCGCGCGCCAGTGCCAGCGCGCCGACCTCCCGCGGCTGCACGAGGCGACGACGCTCGCCGCCGCGCTGCGCGCCGCCGCCGCGGACCGCCGGCTGATCGCGCATCCGGTCGCCGCCGAGCCGCTGCTGCGGGCCGCCGGCGGCGATCCCGCGTCGATCGCGCTCGCGCTCGGCCCCGAGGGGGGCTTCGACGAGGACGAGCTCGCCCTCGCGCGGTCGCTCGGCTTCGCGCCGGTGAGCCTGGGCGCCACCGTGCTGCGCGCCGAGACCGCCGGCCCGGTCGCCGTCGCCGCGCTCCGCCTCGCCCGCGCCGCCGCCTCCTGACCCGGGCTGGCTCCGGCTGAGCCCGCCTGCGACCGGCTGACGCCGCCTGCCCCCGGCTGAGCCCGCCCGCGACTGGCTGACGCCGCCTGACCCCGGTTGACCCGGCTGATACGATGGGCCGATGGAGGTCCGGCGGTGCTCGGGCGGGCGCGCGACGCGGCCCCTCGCCCTCGCGTGCGCGACCGCGGCCGCGTGCGCGTGCGCGTGGGCCGGCTGCGGCTCGGACGCGCCGTCGAACCCCGACGCCGCGGCCGCCGTCGACGCCACGCCGCGCGTCCCCCGGCTGGTCGTGCCGCGCGAGTCGCTCGCGCCCGCCGACGTCGCCGTGCTCGTCAACGCCGACGATCCGCAGTCGGTCGCCGTCGGCGCGCACTACCTGACCGCGCGCGGCATCCCGGAGGCCAACCTGATCTCGCTGTCGCTCGGCGCGTCGTACGCCGCGACGCAGACGACGACGATCAGCGCCGACACCTTCGCGGCCTGGAAGGCGCAGCTCGACGCCGCGACCCCGGCGGCGATCCAGGCGTACGCGGTGACCTGGCTCTATCCATCCGTCGTCGATTGCATGTCGCTGACGAGCGCGCTCGCGTTCGGCTTCGATCGCCGGTGGTGCACGCAGCCGGCGCCGTGCGCCGCGACCGCGCCGTCGCCGTACTTCGCGGCCGACGGCAGCACGCCGTTCACGACGTACCACCTGCGGCCGGCGATGATGCTCGCCGGCACCTCGGCCGACGCCGCCGACGCGCTCATCGACCGCGGCGTCGCCGCCGACGCGACCTACCCGCTCGCGACCGGCTACCTCGTGCGCACCAGCGACGCCGCCCGCAGCGTGCGCTACCCCGACTTCGCGGCGACCGCCGCCGCGTGGAACCGCCCCGACAGCCTGAGCGTGCGCTTCGAGGACGACTCCGCGAGCGGCACCGGCCTCGTCACCGGCGAGCCCGACGTGCTCTTCTACTTCACCGGCCTCGCGAGCGTCGACGGGATCGACACGAACCACTACCTCCCCGGCGCGATCGCCGATCACCTCACGTCGTTCGGCGGCCAGATCCCGACGAGCGGGCAGATGAGCATCCTGCGCTGGCTCGAGGCCGGCGCGACCGCGAGCTTCGGCACCGTCGTCGAGCCGTGCAACTATCCGACGAAGTTCCCGCAGGCCTCGGTTGCGATCGCCCACTACTTCCGCGGCGAGACGCTGATCGAGGCGTACTGGAAGTCGGTCGCGTGGCCGGGCGAGGGGCTGTTCATCGGCGAGCCGCTCGCGCGCCCGTACGGGACGACCTACGCGCTCGCGGACGGCACGATGACGATCAGGACGACCGCGCTCGTGCCGGACCGGAGCTACGAGCTCGACTCCGCCCCCGACGAGGCCGGGCCGCGGACCGCCGTCATGGGCGACATCTCGGTCGCCGCGCCGTCGCTGAAGACGCTCGCGTTCCCGGCGACCGAGCCGTTCTACCGGCTCGCCCCTGCCCCCTGACGACCTCGCCGTCGACCAGCCGTGGTGCTCGACCGCCGCCGCGAGCCGTGGCCCCGGGGCTCGCCCGCAAGCGGGGCGTAGGAACTGCGGGGCGGCGCACGTCCCCTGACGACCTCGCCGTCGACCAGGCGCGGTGCTCGACCGCCGCCGCGAGCCGTGGCCCCGGGGCTCGCCCGCAAGCGGGGCGTAGGAAGTGCGGGGCGGCGCACGCCTTGCGCGGTCCGGCGGCGGCGGCGGCGCGAACGGGCCGATCGCGCTGGCACGAGGGATGCGAAGGAGCCGGCCGATGCCCGCGCTGTTCCTTCATCCGCCGCTCGCGCTCGTCGTCGCCGTGACGGTCGCCGGCGCGATCGCGATGCTGACCTGGCGCGCGCACGAGGCGCGGCGGGTGGTGACGCCGCGGTCGATCGTCATCCCGCCGCTCGGGATGGCGACCGGGTTCTGCATGTTCGCGGTGCCGGCGACGCGGGTGCCCGTCGCGTGGGCGCTCGCCGCGCTGGCGCTCGGCGCGGCGCTGTTCGCGATCCCGCTCATCCGCACGTCGCGGCTCGTCCGCCAGGAGGAGCAGATCCTCGTCCAGCGCTCGCGCGCGTTCGTGGCGATCCTGCTGGCGCTCGTCGCGGTCCGGTTCGGCCTGCGCGCGTGGCTCGAGCAGTACGTGTCGCCGCTGCAGACCGGCGCGCTGTTCTTCCTGCTCGCGTTCGGCGCCATCGTGCGCTGGCGCCTCGCGATGCTGCTCGCCTACCGGCGGCTCACGGCCCCGGTCGCGGCGTGACGGCCGCCCGACCTGCCCGCGTCGCGACGCGGGGGCCCGATCAGGGCGGCGTGCCGCAGAGGGCCCAGCGGTAGAGGACCTGCTTGTCGCTCTCCGCGACCGTGCCGGCGCGCGGCATGTCGCCGGAGAAGACGCGGCGGGCGGCCTCCTCGGCGTGGGTCATCGCCGAGGCGTAGTCGTCGAAGTTGACCCCGGGCGGCGCGCCGAACCGCTGCACGCCGCTGACGGTCGTCGAGTGGCAGTTGACGCAGACGAGCGAGAAGGCGTGGACCTCGCCGAACGCCGGCACCGGCGCGGTGCAGTCGACCGACGGCAGGTCGTCGTCGCCGCCGCAGGCCGCGAGGGCGCCCGCCGCGACGAGCGCGATCGCGAGGCGGCGCGGCCGGACCATGCCCGACGCTACCAGCGTCGGCGCGCGATCCGGAACGCAAACGGCCCGCGAGGTCATCGCGGGCCGTACGCCGCCGCTCGGGGGCCGGATCGAGCGGACCGGCCGGATCGAGCGGACCGAGCGGATCGGGCGGCCGGATCAGGCCGTGGCCGGCACCATGTCGGAGATCGCGCTGACCTCGGTCAGCCGCTCGAGGCAGCGGCGGAGGTGGTTCCGGATCTTGTGGTTCTTCGAGTAGACCGTCTTGAGGCTGATGTTCATCTCGGCCGCGACCGCCTCGGCCTCCAGGCCGCGCGCGTAGAACAGGTCGAGGAACTGGCGGTCCTTGTCCGAGAAGTCGGAGAGGATGTCGTTCAGGTGGTTCCACCGCTCCTTGTCGAGGAGCATGTCGAGCGGGGTGCGGTCGTACGGCTCGTGCGGGTCGTACGAGGCGTCGAGCCGCTCGCCCGACGGGCGCCGGATCGCGCTGCGCAGGTAGTCGTAGGCGGCGTTGACCGCGATGATGCCGATCCACGAGCCGAGCTTGGTGCCGCGGGCCGGGTCGTACATGCGGAGCTTGTGCATGTCGTCGCGCAGGAGGGCGAGCAGCACCTCGGCGAACACCTCGTCCACGTCCGCGTTCGACGCGAACGGAGCGTACTTGCTCGTCACCTTGCTGATGCAACGGTAGATGAGCGACCGGTACCGGCGGACCAGCTCGTTCCACCCACGCGTCTCGTTGCGGAGGACACGCACCAGCAGCTCGCGGTCGGTCCACTCGGCAGGCGGGAGGGGGCGGAGTGCCAGGATTGCCATGGCGTGCTCCTGGAGCACACCACATGCCACAATCAAGTTGCTGATTTTACATGAGCAAATCCGGAAGGTCCGGTGGTGGCCACCATCGGTTGGTCTATTTCACCATCGGGAGGGAAGGAAGTTGGTGGGAATCCCGTATGACGGGGGGACAGGTAGCCGCGAGGAGGCTGCCGTGGCGATGGCGGGTGGTGGCGGTGGAGGGCGGCGGATGGCGGATGACGGCGCCGATGGCGGATGTTCGCGCCTGAAAGTGGCCGATGGCGGCCGATGTAGGCGCACGTGGGAGCCGCCGCGCGGCGCCTACGCGACGAAGCGGCGCCGGCCGGTCTTGCTCCACCAGGCGCGCCAGCGTTCGGTGAGCGCCTCGCGCTCCTTGCGGTTCTCGTCGCCGACGCCGCCGAAGTCCTCGCCGGTGAGGCGGCGCAGGTCCTCGAGCGCGGCCTCGCGCAGCGGCTGGTCGCGGTGGCCGAGCGCGTCGATCAGCCACTCGATGCGGTGGCGGCCGCGGTGCTCGTCGAACCAGGAGCGCCAGCGGCGCGCCGACGTGCCCATGTCGTGGCGGGTCAGGGCGATCAGCGCGCGGCGCGCGATCTCGGCGCGCTTCGCGTCCTTGCCGACGAGGTCGACCAGGTCGCCGAGCGCGCCGACGTCGACGAGGACGGTGACCGCGTGGGCGACCGCCTGCACCCGCTCGAGATCCTCGCTGTGGAGCGCGGGGCGGACGCCGGCCATCGCCGCGTCGATGTCGCGCGGCGAGAAGGTCGCGAGCGCCTCGAGCGCGACGTTGCGGACGCCGTAGTCGGTGTCGAAGACGCGCTCGACGAGCGCGTGCAGGGCCGAGCGCGCGCGCAGGGCGCCGAGGCAGATGGCGGCGTAGAAGCGGACGTCGCGGTCGTCGTCGCCGAGGAGATCGACGAGCGGGTCGGCGGCGCGCGCGCCGAGGCGGACCGCGAGGTCGAGCATCGGCCCGTACTGGCCGGGCAGCAGCGTGCGGCCGCCCGCGGCGTAGCGGTCGATGCGCAGCGTGCCGGGGAAGCGCGACGGCAGGAGCGGCAGGACCTCGTCGGCGCGGTGGGCCGCCTCGACGAGCGCGGCCTCGGCGACATCGGGGTCGGCGGCGTCGAGCTCGGCGAGGACCTGGGCGAGCGGGCGCAGGGCCGGCGCGCGGATGACCGGCGCGGTGGCGGTGATGTCGCGGCCGCGGCGCACCGGCGTGACGACGCCGGCCGACACGGTGCCGCCGCGGGTGACCGGCGGGACGAGGGTCGCAGCGCGCGGCGAGCGCGGCGACAGCGGGTCGCCCGCCGGCGGCGGGACCGACGCGGGCTGCTCGCGCTTGCGGGAGAGCAGGATGCGGCCGAGCGCCTGGGCGGCGACCGGCGCGAGCGGCAGGAGGTCGGAGACGTCGGCGAGCGTGATCGGCACCGCGCCGCGGTGGGCGACCGCGAGCGCGACGCAGCGATCGCGCAGCACGATCGGCAAGAGCAGGGCGGCGGTCGGGATCGTGCCGCCCATGCGCATGACCATGTCGTCGATCGCCGGGTCGCCGCTGGTGACGTGCCCGACGTACGGGTGGCGGCCCATGATGACGGCGTGGAAGGGCGACGGCCGATCGAGCGGGATGGAGATGTTCGTGATCGACGAGGTGTCGATGCCGAGGTCGGCGAGGGCGACGCGGCCGACGGCGGCGCCGCCCTGGACGACGAGGACGCCGGCCCAGCGGGTCCGGCTGCGGAGGGCGCGGAGCAGCGCGTAGAAGACGCGGTCGCGGTCGTCGGCGACCTCGATCAGGTGCAGCGCGGTCGTGCGGCCGAGCGGGCGCTCGTCCTCGTCGAGGAGCGCGACGCGGGCGGCGAGGCCGTGGGCGGCGGGCGCCTCGTCCTCGACGGCGCGGGCGGGGATGCCGTCGCTCGAGCCGGC
>DASZXE010000945.1:0-5260 GCA_035546475.1 Kofleriaceae bacterium | reverse complement strand
ACTCGGTGGTCCAGATGCTCAAGAAGCGAGCCTTCGGCTATCGCAGCTTCCAGAACTTCCGCATCGCCATCTTGTTCCACTGCGGCGGCCTCGACCTCTATCCCCTTGAGTCAGGCAGCCACCCGAAACCCTGAAGAGGCGAGAATCTTCGGCGGTCGAAGACGTCTCATGGAAGGACAGGAGTCGTTCCATGCGTGATCCAGAGGATGGCAGTGTCAGGAAGGATGAGCCGGCCACGGACGTGAGCGAGGCCCGCGAGGCCCGCGAGGCCGACGCCAGGCGTGACGCGGAGCGTGAAGCCCAGGCGAGCGGCCGCGCGCGGATGCTCGCGATCTGGCGCGCGGCCGTCGCGTGCGTGACCGAGGCCGCACAGCGCGAGGCGACGGCGAGGCAGTCGCTCGAGGCCGGCGACGCGGGTCACGCCGACGAGGAGGCGGAGAGCGCCGACGCCACGCCGACCTGGTCGTTTCCGCCGAAGGTCCGCGCGGCGAGCTGAGCGCAGGCGGCGAGCGTCAGTGCTTGCCGTCGGCGGCGCCGCCGGCCGCTGACGCGAAGGCGCGGGCGAAGTGGCGGACGTCGTGCGCGGGGGCGCCGGTCAGCGCCTCGACCGTCGAGGTCACGTCCGCGTTCCAGCCGGCCGAGTACGCCGTGAAGTAGTCGCGCAGCGACGTCTGGCCGAAGTCGTCGACGCCGTACTTCGCGAGCTGCTCGATCATCGCGGGCACCGGCACCGCCACGTAGTGGACCGCCTTGCCGAGCGCCTCGCCGAGCGCGCCGGCGACCTCGTGCATGCCGATCGCCGTCGGCCCGGTCAGCGTGTACGTCTTGCCCGCGTGCGGCGCGGGATCCTTCAGGATCGCCGCGACGCTCGCGCCGACATCGGCGACGTCGATCATCGGCAGCTTCGCGTCGCCGAGCGCGAAGTAGATCGCGCCCTGCTGCGCGACGGTGCCGGCCGCCATCATCAGGTTCTGCAGGAAGAAGTGCGGCTTGACGATCGTGTACGCGAGCCCCGACCGCTCGAGCTCGCTGTCGGACAGCGCGTGCAGGCGGCTGTTGATCGTCGGCGCGTCGTGCGCGGCGCCGACCGCCGACAGCCGCACGACGTGCTTCACGCCGCCGCGGCGCGCGGCCCACAGCGCGTTCGAGCACTGTACCGGCGCCAGGTTCCCCGGCGGCGCCAGCACGAACGCGACGTCGACGCCGGTGAACGCGTCCTCGACGGTGCGCAGGCGGTCGAGGTCGCCGGTGCGCAGCTCGACGCCCTGCGCGGCGAGCGCCTGGCCCTTCGCCGGATCGCGGACGAGCCCGACCAGCTTGTGGCCGGAGCCCTGCAGCGCGCGGATGGTGGCGGACGAGACGTTGCCGTTCGCCCCGGTGAGCATGATGGTCGCCATGGCGCGAGGGTGCGCCCGCGCTCCGCGGCGTTCAATGGCGCGCGCCGCCGAGCGCGTCCCGCCGGCGGGACACTGCGGTCCACCGCGCTCGCCGCGCGAACCGCGCCGCCGGCCCCGCCGCGCCGCGCGCCCGTGCGCTACCGTCGTCGGCCATGAAGACCCGCGCCGCGATCGCGTTCGAGGTGGGCCAGCCGCTGGTCGTCGACGAGCTGGACCTGGACGGCCCGCGCGCCGGCGAGGTGCTCGTCGAGCTGAAGGCCACCGGCGTCTGCCACACCGACGAGTTCACCCGCTCGGGCGCCGATCCCGAGGGGCTGTTCCCGGTCGTCTTCGGCCACGAGGGCGCCGGCGTCGTCGTCGAGGTCGGCCCCGGCGTCACCTCGGTCGCCCCCGGCGATCACGTCATCCCGCTCTACACGCCCGAATGCCGCGCGTGCAAGTCGTGCCTGTCGCGCAAGACCAACCTGTGCACCGCGATCCGCGCGACGCAGGGCAAGGGGCTCATGCCCGACGGCACCAGCCGCTTCTCGTACCGGGGCCGCCAGGTCCACCACTACATGGGCTGCTCGACCTTCGCGAACCACACGGTGCTGCCGGAGATCGCGCTCGCCAGGGTGCGCAAGGACGCGCCGTTCTCGACGATCTGCTACCTCGGCTGCGGCGTCACCACCGGCGTCGGCGCGGTGCTGTGGACCGCCAAGGTCGAGGCCGGCGCGACCGTCGTCGTCTTCGGCCTCGGCGGCATCGGCCTCAACGTCATCCAGGGCGCGCGCATGGTCGGCGCCGGCATGATCGTCGGCGTCGACGTCAACCCGGCACGCGAGGCGATCGCCCGCCGCTTCGGCATGACCCACTTCGTCGATCCGGCGCAGGTGAAGGGCGACCTCGTCGGCCACCTGGTCGAGCTGACCGGCGGCGGCGCCGACTACAGCTTCGAGTGCGTCGGCAACGTGACGCTGATGCGGCAGGCGCTCGAGTGCTGCCACCGCGGCTGGGGCACGAGCGTCATCATCGGCGTCGCCGGCGCCGGCCAGGAGATCGCGACGCGGCCGTTCCAGCTCGTCACCGGCCGCGTGTGGAAGGGCACCGCGTTCGGCGGCGCCCGCGGCCGCACCGACGTGCCGCGGCTGGTCGACTGGTACATGGACGGCCGGATCGCGATCGATCCGCTCATCACCCACAAGCTGCCGCTCGAGCGGATCAACGACGCGTTCGACCTCATGCACGCCGGCGAGTCGATCCGCACCGTCGTCGAGTTCTGACGGCGGCGCTACTTCCCGGCGCGCGCCTCGAGCTCGGCGCGGAGCTGCTCCTCCTTCGCGCGCAGCTCCGGCGTGAGCTCCGCGCCGAAGTCCTCCGCCTCGAACAGCGGGCGGAGCTCGAGCTGGCCCTCCTCGCCGGGCATCGGGTCGGGGCAGCGGCGCGCCCACTCGACGGCCTGCTCCATCGACTCGACCTTCCACAGCCAGAAGCCGGCGATCAGCTCCTTGGTCTCCGAGAACGGCCCGTCGACGACGCTGCGCTTGCCGCCGGTGCCGATGAGGACGCGCTTGCCGCGCGAGCTCGGGTGGAGGCCCTCGCCGGCCTGCATGATGCCGGCCGCGACCAGCTCCTCGTTGAACTTCCCCATCGCGGCGAGGAGCGCCTCGGTCGGCAGCTTCCCCGCCTCGCTGTTCTCGGTCGCCTTCACGATCACCATGACTCGCATCGTCGTCTCCTTGGTTCGCGCTCGGCAGCGTGCCTCGCTTCTGTGGGGGCGACGAACCGGCCGCGGGCCGATCGACACGCGCGCGCGATTTTTTTCGGCCGCGGGGCCGGCGACGCGAACGCTCGCCGTATCGCGGGCTTGCGGCATCGGGGTAAGCTCGGGCGTGCGCTCGCTCCTGGTGGCCGCCTCCCTCGTGATCGTGACCGGTGCGTGCGGGCCGTCGAGGGCGCCCGGCCCGGCGGGGCCCGGCGGTGGCGCCGGGTCGGAGGCCGAGGGCGGCTCGGGCTCGGCCGGGACGCGCGCGAACGGGGCGAGCTGCCCGGCGGCGTACGCCCAGATCCACGTCGGCGAGCCGTGCACCGACACCCGCGCGACGTGCGCGTTCGCCGAGGGCCGCTGCTGGTGCGCGCCGGGCTCGTACTGCGGCGGCGTGGCGCCGACGCCGGAGATCCTGGCGGCGCTGGAGAAGCCGCGGTGGCAGTGCCAGCCGGTGCGCACCGACGGCTGTCCGGAGACGCCGCCGACGGGTGCGTGCAGCGAGCCAGGGAAGGCCTGCTCGTACGGCGACTGCTGCATCGATTCGTATGCGTGCCAGGGCGGGACGTGGACGCGCACCGGCGGCGGGTGCCCGCCGTGACCCGGACGGCGCTCCGCCGGGCGGCGTGCGCGTGCGGGCTCGTGCTGGCCGCGTGCGGCGGCTCGGATGACGGCCTGTCCGACGACGAGCCGGTCTGCACGACGTCGTTCCTGCACGGACGCTGGGCGATCGACGACCTGAGCCCGTGCTTCCAGCTCGACGCGACCGACCACGTGATCGCCGCGTCGTCGACCGTGATGGCGGGCGCGCAGACGATGTGCCCGGACGACGCCTCGATGGTGCCGGACACGCCGTGGTCGACGGACATGCTGACCGCCGACACCGCGGGCCACTACCGGTTGTGCCTGACGCTGAAGGCCGGCGACGTGAACGCGCCGCAGCCGTCCGACTGCACGATCGTGACGACCTGCGCCGAGGACGACTACGTGACGGCGGGCGCGGCGCAGGCGTGGGCGGCGCTGCCGGCGTGGAGCGTGACCGACGCGGCGGCTCTCGCGTGCGCGACGACGTTCACCGGCACCGGCGGCTACGCGGAGCTGTCGGTCGAGGGCACCGCCACCGGCTGCGGCACCGTCACCGGCACCTTCCACCGCATCGGCTACTGCCCGCTGAGCTGCGGCGGCAACCCCGGCGGCCCCGGCTGCGACGTCTGCGGCCTCGGCGGCGACGGCTCCTTCTGACGTCGGCGCGAGCGGCCCGGCGCGGGGCGGGCGGGTAGAGTGGGGCATGATCGCGATCCTCGGAACAGGACTGCTCGGAGCTGGTTTCACGCGGGCGGCGCGCAGGCGGGGCGAGGAGGTGCGGGTGTGGAACCGCACGCACGAGCGCGCGCGGCCGCTCGCGGACGTCGGCGCGCAGGTGTGCGAGACGGCGGCGGAGGCGGTGCGCGGCGCGACGCGCGTCCACGTCGTGGTCGCCGACGACGCGGCGGTCGACGCGGTGCTGGCGGCGGCGCGGCCGGGGCTCGCGCCCGGCACGCTGATCGTCGATCACACGACGACGTCGACGGCCGGCGCCCGGGCGCGCACCGCCGCGTGGCCGCGCGAGGGCCAGGTCTACCTGCACGCGCCGGTCTTCATGGGCCCGCAGAACGCGAACGACGCGACCGGCGTGATGATGGTGTCCGGCGACCGGACGACCGTCGAGCGGGCGAAGCCGCTGCTGGCGCCGATGACCGGCAAGCTCGTCGATCTCGGCGAGCGCGTCGACGCGGCGGCGGCGTTCAAGCTGTGCGGCAACATGTTCCTGATGGCGATGACGTCGGGCCTCGCCGAGATGCTCGCGCTCGCCGGCGCGATGGGCGTGGGCGCGAAGGAGATCGCCGGGCTGTTCGACCACTTCAACCCCGGCACCACCGTCGGCATGCGGCTCGGCCGCATGACCGAGGCGCAGTTCGAGCCGCCGTCGTGGGAGCTGGCGATGGCGCGCAAGGACGCCCGGCTGATCGCCGCCGAGGCCGAGGGGGCCGGGGTCTCGCTCGCGCTCGTCCCGGCGATCGCGGCGTGGATGGACGTCGCGCTGAAGGCGGGCGACGCCCACCTGGACTGGACCGTCATC
>DASZXE010000944.1:0-8371 GCA_035546475.1 Kofleriaceae bacterium | reverse complement strand
CTCCTTTCTTCGCCGCCCGGCTGGATCTCGGACACGCGTCGGCTGGGGGCCTCTCCCGCCACAACCCACGTGGGTACTTCTGCCCGGAGGACTCCCCTTCGTTCGCGACCCGGAGAGATCTCGAACCCGCATCGGCTGGGGCCTCTCCCGCCACAATTACCCACGTGGGTACTTCTGCCCGGGGGACTCCCTTCCTTCGCGGCTTGCCGGAGCCCGGAGGTGCGTCGGCCCCGTCTGCCCGGAGGAACTCCCCTTCCTTCGCCGCCCGGCCGGAGCGCGGACACGCGTCGGCTGCGGGCCTCGCCCGCCACGATTACCCGCGTGCGTACTTCTATCCGGAGGTCTCCCTTCCCTTCGACGTTCGCGCCCCAGAGGCCGGAGCTCGGAGACGCGTCGGGCGGGTCTGCCCGGAGGACTCCCTTCCGTTCGCGGCCCGGAGGCCGGAGCGCGGAGACGCGTCGGGCGGGTCTTCCCTCCCCTTCGTTCGCGGCCCGGCCGGAGTGGGAGATGCGGCGGCGGCCGTCGGGGCGCGAGCGGCCGATGAACCAGCGTCGAGCGGCGAGAGGTGGAACGTGCACGGATGGCGGAAGCGCTTGAGCGGACGCGGGGTTGTGCATAGATTCGCGCCCTTGGAGAGCATCCATGGGAATCGTTGACCTGTTCCGCCCGAAGCACCGGCACAGCGACGTCAAGGTCCGCCTGGCCGCCGTGCGGGCGATGTCGTCGGACGAGACGCAGCTCCTCGCCTCGATCGCGCGTTCCGACAAGGACGCCGCGGTGCGGCGGGTCGCCATCGAGAAGCTCGAGGAGGTCGACATCCTCGCCGACATCTTCGAGCGGGATCCGGACGAGGAGCTGCGCGACCTGGCCGGGTCGCGGGCGGCCGAGATGTGGATCGCCAGCGCCTGCCAGGACGACGACGAGGAGCTCGCACAGAACGCGATGGCCGGGCTCGTCAAGGTCGGCGACCAGAAGGCGCTGGCCGAGGTCGCCAGCCGCGCGGCGGTGCCGGAGCTGCGGGCGCGCGCGATCGGCGAGCTGCGCGATCCGCGGGCGCTGGCCGAGGTCGCGCGGGCGACCACCTCGCCGGAGCTGCGGCAGAAGGCGCTCGCGCGCATCGACGACCAGGCGATCCTGCGCGGCCTCGCGATCGATACGACCGTGAAGGAGCTGGGGCTGGCGATCGTCGACAAGCTGACCTCGACCGACCTGCTGGAGGCGGTGGCGCAGAAGGCGAAGAACAAGGCGGTGCGCCAGCGGGCGCGCCGCAAGGTCGACGAGCAGACGGTGCAGGCGAAGCCGGAGGCGGCCAAGGTCCCCGACCACCTGCTGCGGCGCCGCGCGGAGAAGGCGCAGGTGCTGCGATCGGTCGAGGCGCTGGCCGAGCACGTCGAGTGGACGCAGTCGCTCGAGACGGTGCGCAAGGCGGAGAAGGAGTGGGAGCGGCTGGGCGACACCGGCGAGCCGCAGGTCGACGAGCGGTTCGCGCGGGCGATCGCGCACTACCACGCGCACCGCGAGGCGGCGCAGCGCGCGCTGCACGAGCGCGAGGCGGAGATCGTCGCGACCGCGCAGGCGCGGCGCGAGGCCGACGAGCGGTCGGCCGCCGAGCGGGCGGAGCGGGCCGCGGCGCGGCGGGTCAAGGACGACGACGACGATGGCGACATCGTCAACCAGGCGGCCATGGCGATCATGCGGCCGGCGCCGCTCACCGACGAGCAACGGGCCGCGCGCGAGGCGGAGCTCGCCCGGCGGCGCGAGGCGCAGACCCGGCGGCGCGCCGAGGACCAGGCGCGGCGCACCGAGGAGGCCGCGGCCCGCGACGCGCGCGCCAAGGAGCAGGCGGAGCGGGGCGCGCAGCTCGCCCGCAGCCTGCGGGCGCTGGTCGACGAGATGACAGGGCTCGTGACGTCGACCGACGGCAAGGCGATCGAGCGGCTGCTGGCGCAGGCGGCGACCGCGTTCGGGCAGCTCAACAAGGCGCCCGCGGCCGAGCGCGACGAGCTCGAGACGCGCTACCGCGAGGTGCGCGGCAAGCTGGTGGTGAAGATCCAGGAGCTGCGCGAGGGCGAGGACTGGAAGCGGTGGTCGAACGTGCCGCGCGCCGAGCACCTGGTGGCCGCCACCAAGGAGCTGGCCGAGCGCGAGGAGCAGCCGACGATCGAGATCCTGAAGGAGCTGCAGCGGATGTGGAAGGAGCTCGGTCCGCTGCCGCAGAAGAAGAGCCAGGAGCTGTGGGAGCAGTTCAAGGCCCACGCCGACGCCGCCTTCGCGCGCATCCGCGCGGTGCGCGAGGTCGACAAGGCGAAGATGGCGGAGCACGCGGCGGCGCGCGAGGCGCTGATCGCGGAGACCGAGCAGCTCGCGGAGTCGACCGACTGGGAGGCGACGGCGGCGGCGCTGAAGGAGCTGCAGGCGAGGTGGAAGACGACCGGCCCGGTGCCGCGCAAGCAGGGCGACGAGCTGTGGAAGCGGTTCCGCGCGGCGTGCGACCGGTTCTTCGAGCGGCGCAAGCCGGTGCTCGACGCGGCGCACGCGGAGCTGGACGCCAACCTGGCGGCCAAGCGGCGGCTGATCGAGCGCGCCGAGGCGCTGGTGGCCAAGGCGCCAGGCGAGCGCGGCTGGGGCGCGGACATCGCCGTCATCAAGGACCTGCAGCGCGAGTGGAAGGAGATCGGCCACGTGCCGCGGGCCGAGGTCGAGAAGCTGTGGCAGCAGTTCCGCGCCGCGTGCGACGGGCTGTTCGCCAAGCGCGACGCCGCCCGCGACGCCGAGGGCAACGCGCGGCGGGCCGAGCTCGACGGGCTGCGCGCGGAGCTGACCGCGGCGACCGCGGCGGCCGGGGCCGGCGAGGCGGACGCGGTGACGCGCGGGCTGGCGGCGCGCAAGCGGTTCGTCGAGCTGCGCGCGCGCGAGGGGGAGCTGGGCGCCGAGCTGAACGCCGCGCTCGACGAGCTGTTGAAGGCGATCGTCCTCGGCCACGGGCCGGCGCTGAAGGGCACCGACCTCGATCCGACCGCGATGGCGAGCAAGCGGAGCAAGCTGATCGGCCGCGTGTCGGACCTGATGCCCGAGGAGGCGCCGACGGTGGAGGCGGGGGCGTCGCCGGCGACGATCGCCGAGCAGCTCAAGGCGGCGATGAGCCAGAACGCGCTGTTCAAGGGCGACGGGCGCAACCCGCTCGAGGTGCTCGAGGAGCTGGAGGCGGAGTGGCGCGCGGTCGGCCCGGTGATCGGCCGCGATGCCGAGCGGCAGGCGGAGCGGTTCGCGGAGGTCTGCGACGAGGTCCGCTGGCGGTTCGGCGAGGGGACCGCGGGCGGCGAGCGGCGCGCGGGTGGCGATCGCCGGGGCGAGCGGCGGTCCGCGCGGCCCGAGCGGCGGCGCGACGCGGGGGGCGGCGAGGAGGCTGCGGCCGCACCGGCCCCCGAGGCGGTGACGACGCCGGTGCTGCCACCGGTTGCGCCCGCACCGGCGCCGGTCGCGAAGCCAGCGAGCGAGACGGGCCCGCGCATCCCGCGGCCGACCCCGGCGCAGGCGACCCTGCCGAAGCCGCCGGCGGTGATCATCCCGCCGAAGCCGGAGCCGGTCGCGAAGCCGGAGCCGGTCGCGAAGGCGGAGCCGGTCGCGAAGGCGGAGCCGGCCGCGAAGCCGGAGCCGGTCGCGAAGGAGCCGCCGAAGCCCGAGCCCGCGAAGCCCGCACCCGCGTCGGTCACCGGCGCGCTGGCGGCCTTCACCGATGCGATCGACGACGAGTGGGGCGACGCCGACGACGGCGGTGCCGCGGCGTCGCCGGCAGCAGCGGCGGCCGCCGAGGCGCTGGTCTCGGCTGCCGCCAGGAAGACCGAGTCGGCCCAGACGATCCCGTCGGCCCGGCCGGTGACCACGCCGCCGCCTGCCGCACCGGCGCCGCCGCCCGACGCGCCCGCCCCCGAGCCGGCCTCCGACGCCAGGCCCGACGAGGGCATCGACGACGGCTGGGAGTGACGGCGCGCCCGCGTGGCCTTGGCAAGCGCGCGGGAGTGCGCAACCCTTAGCCATGGGCTCCACGGCCGCAAGGGCGCTGCTGCTCGGGTTCCTGGTGCCGACCATCGCGGTGTTCGTGATCAGCTACCGGCACGCGCTGCGGACCTGGCTGGCGCCGCCCGCGGGCCCGTCGCTGCCGGTCGCGACCATCGCCCGCCACCGCGCGAACGCCGGGCGCGTCTCGCTCGCGCGCCGCGTCCACGCCGCCATCATCGCCACCGCGTTCGCGTCCGTCTTCACCATGGGGCTGATCGCGGCGGCGCTGGTGGCGATCGCGATCGCCGGCGCCTGACCCCGCCGTGCCCCGCCTGACCGACGACGACCGCGAGCAGCTCCGCGCGGGCACGTTCGCCCGCCTGCACGAGCGGCTCGGCGCGCACCCGATCGCCGGCGGCGGCGTCGAGTTCGGGACGTGGGCGCCGAACGCCCGCAAGGTCGAGGCCGTCGGCGACTGGGACCGCTGGGCCGATGGCACCGAGCTGTCCCTCGACGCGCGCAGCGGCACCTGGCACGGCGTCGAGCCGCGCGCCCGCCCCGGCCACCGCTACAAGTACCGGATCACCGGCGTCCACGACGAGCCGGTCTACAAGGCCGATCCGCTCGCGTTCGCCGCCGAGCTGGCGCCCGCCACCGCCTCGGTCGTCTGGGCCGGCGAGCACGCGTGGCACGACGCGCTGTGGATGAAGCAGCGCGCCGACCGGGCGCGCCGCGACCGGCCGTGGTCGATCTACGAGGTGCACCTGGGCTCGTGGCAGCGCGCCGGCCGCGACCACGGCGCGCCGCTCGGCTACCGCGAGCTCGGCCCGCGGCTCGCCGACCACGCGGTGCGGCTCGGCTTCACGCACGTCGAGCTGTTGCCGGTGATGGAGCACCCGTTCTACGGCTCGTGGGGCTACCAGGTGACCGGCTACTTCGCCGCCACCAGCCGCTACGGCCAGCCCGAGGACCTGATGGAGCTGGTCGACACCCTCCACCGCGCCGGCGTCGGCGTCAGCCTCGACTGGGTGCCGGCGCACTTCCCGACCGACGCCCACGGCCTCGGCCGCTACGACGGCACCGCGCTCTACGAGCACGACGATCCGCGCAGGGGCTTCCACCCCGACTGGCACAGCTACATCTTCGACTACGGGCGCGCCGAGGTGCGCTCGTTCCTGCTGTCGAGCGCGCTGTGGTGGCTCGAGCGGTTCCACGCCGACGGCCTGCGCGTCGACGGCGTCGCGTCGATGCTCTACCGCGACTACTCGCGCAGGCCGGGCGAGTGGATCCCCGACTGGGACGGCTCGAACCACGACCGCGACGCGATCTCGTTCCTGCAGCAGCTCAACCGCACCGTGCACGCGCGGCTGCCCGACGCGGTCACCCTCGCCGAGGAGTCGACGGCGTGGGGCGGCGTCACCCATCCACCCGAGCAAGGCGGCCTCGGCTTCGACTACAAGTGGGACCTGGGCTGGATGCACGACACGCTCGACTACCTGCGGCTCGACCCGATCCACCGGCGTTGGCACCACCACCACCTGACGTTCCGCTCGGTCTACGCCGACAGCGAGCAGTTCGTGCTGCCGCTCTCGCACGACGAGGTCGTGCACAGCAAGCGCTCGCTGTACGGCAAGCTGCCCGGCGACGACTGGCAGCAGCGCGCGTCGCTGCGGCTGCTCTACGGCTACCAGTGGGCGCTGCCGGGCAAGAAGCTGCTGTTCATGGGCGGCGAGCTGGCGGCCCCGCGCGAGTGGGACCACGACGGCGTGCTCGACTGGAGCCGCGAGGGCGAGCCGGGGCCGGCGGGCGTCGCGGCGTGGCTCGCCGATCTCAACCGCGTCTACCGCGAGCAGCCCGCGCTCCACCGGCGCGACGGCGTGCCGGGCGGCATGGAGTGGCTGATCGCCGAGGACCGCGACCACTCGCTCATCGTCTTCCTGCGCCACGGCGAGCTGGGCGATCCGACGGTGATGGTCGCGTGCAACTTCACGCCGGTGCCGCGCCACCACTACCGCGTGCCGCTGCCGCGGCCGGGGCGCTGGCGCGAGCTGCTCAACTCCGACGCCGAGCTGTACGGCGGGTCGGGCCAGGGCAACTTCGGCGAGATCGTCGCCGACCCGGAGCCGTGGCACGGGCGGCCGGCGTCGGCGGAGCTGGTGGTGCCGCCGCTCGGCTGCATCTACCTCATCTGGGCGCCGATCGAGGAGGATCCGGCGCTCGTGGCGCGGGCGGCCTGACCATGAGCGATCGCTGGGTCTGCATCCACGGCCACTTCTACCAGCCGCCCCGCGAGAACCCGTGGCTCGACGCGATCGAGCCGCAGCCGTCGGCGGCGCCGTACCCGGACTGGAACGCGCGCATCACGGCGGAGTGCTACCGGCCCAACGCGTGGGCGCGCATCGTCGACGGCGCGGGCCGCATCACCGCGATCGTCGACAACTACGCGCGCATGAGCTTCGACCTCGGGCCGACGCTCCTGTCGTGGATGGCGCGCGAGGCGCCCGATGTCCACGACGCGATCGTCGCCGCCGACCGCGCGGGCGCGGCGCGGTTCGACGGCCACGGCCCGGCGATGGCGCAGGCGTACCACCACCTGATCATGCCGCTCTGCAACGCCCGCGACCGCCGCACGCAGGTGGCGTGGGGCGTGCGCGACTTCGAGCGGCGGTTCGGCCGGCGGCCCGAGGGGATGTGGCTGCCCGAGTGCGCGGTCGACACGCCGACGCTCGAGGCGCTGGTCGACGGCGGCATCGCCTTCACCGTGCTGGCGCCGCACCAGGCGGCGCGCCTGCGGCCGCCGGGTGGCGAGTGGCGCGAGGTGGCCGGCGCCGATCCGGGCCGCGTCTACCGTTGCCCGCTGCCGTCGGGACGGTCGATCGATCTGTTCTTCTACGACGGCGAGCTGTCGCGGCAGGTCGCGTTCGACAGGCTGCTCGACGACGGCGGCGCGCTGGCCCGGCGGCTGGGCGACGGTCCCGCCGCCGCGCGGGCGGCGACGACGCCGGTGCTGCGGCACATCGCCACCGACGGCGAGACCTACGGGCACCACCACCGCTACGGCGACATGGCGCTCGCCTGGGCGCTGACGGTGCTCGAGCGCGGCGACCTGCCGGACGCGCGGCTCACCAGCTACGGCCAGTTCCGCGCCCGCTACCCGGCGACGTGGGAGGTCGCGATCCGCGAGCGGACGTCGTGGAGCTGCGCGCACGGCGTCGAGCGGTGGCGGAGCGACTGCGGCTGCAACGCGGGCCACGCCGGGTGGAACCAGCGGTGGCGGGCGCCGCTGCGCCTCGCGCTCGACTGGCTGCGCGACCGCACGGCCGACGTCATCGAGCAGGCGGCGGTGGGGCTCCTGCGCGATCCGTGGGCGGCGCGCGACGACTACGTCGACGCAGTGCTCGATCGCGACCGCGCCGACGACGTGCTGCGCCGGCACGCGGGCCGCGAGCTGACCGGCGACGAGCGGTTGCGCGCGCTCGAGATCCTCGAGCTGGGGCGGCACGCGCTCATGATGTTCACGAGCTGCGGCTGGTTCTTCGACGACCTCGCCGGGCTCGAGGGGGTGCAGATCCTCCGCTACGCGGCGCGCGCGTGCGAGCTGGCGGCGGGGCTCGGCGCGCCCGACGTCGAGGCGGCCTTCCTCGACCGGCTGGCGCCGGCGCGCAGCAACCGGCCCGAGGTCGGCGACGGCCGCGCGCTGTGGAACGCGGAGGTGGCGACCGCGCGCGTCGACCTGGCGCGGCTGGTCAGCCACCACGCGATCCTCGACGTCATCGGCGAGGGAGACGATCGCGCGATCACCCTCTACGGCCACCGGATCCTGCCGCACATGATGGCGCGGCGGCGGCGCGGCGCGGTGCGGCTGGCGATCGGCCGGGTGACGGCGACGACGCTGGTGACCGGCCGCGAGGCGGACCTCGGCTACGCGGTGATCTACCAGGGGCGGCTCGCGCTGCGCGGGCGGGTCGGGCCGGTCACCGACGAGCCGACCTGGACCGCGCGGGTCGACCGGCTGCTCGACGCGTTCGACCGCGGCCAGCTCGAGACGGTCGGGGCGGCGCTCGAGGACGACGCGCTCGGCCGCGCCTTCGACCTGACGGCCCTGTGCGGGCGCGAGCGCGGCCTGGTCGTCGCCCGCGTGCTGCACGGCGCGCAGGAGCACGTGAGCGCGACGCTCCAGCGGCTGTACGACGACCAGGCCGAGCTGGTGCGCGACCTCGTGCGCGAGCGGCTGCCGGTGCCGCCGCTCCTGACGACGGCGGCGCAGCAGGTGCTGGCCCACCGGCTGCTCGCCGAGCTCGAGCGTCCGTCGGCGCGGGTCGCCGAGATCCGGGCGGTGCTGGCGGAGGCGGCGCAGGTCGAGATCGATCTC
>DASZXE010000943.1:0-9864 GCA_035546475.1 Kofleriaceae bacterium | reverse complement strand
GCGCGCGGAGATGCACGAGTCGGCGCCTTGCTCGCGCGTCCACACCAGCTCGTACGCGACGGGCGTGGGCGGCGCGTCGCCGGCGCCGGTCGGCGGAGGCGCGGGCGCCGCGGGAGCCGCGGGCGTCGGTGTCGCCGGAGCCGAGGCCGGAGCCGAGACCGGAGCCGAGGCCGCAGCCGAGGCCGGAGCCGAGGCCGCGCCCGCCGCCGACGCGGGAGCCTCCGCGCCCGCTGCGGCGCCCAGGGCGAGCATCGCTGCCGCGATCACGCCCCGAGCATAGACGTCCGCACCGCGCGCCGGGAGGCGATCAGGCGCCGCGCGTCGCGATCAGCGCCGCCTGCACCCGCGTCTCGACGCCCAGCTTGGCGAGCACGTGGCGGACGTGGGTGCGCACGGTCTCGACGGAGCTGCCGAGCTCGTCGGCGATCGCCGCGTTCGACAGCCCGCGCGCCACGTGCCGCAGCACCGCGGCCTCCGCGTTGGTGAGCCCGAGCCGCCGCGCGAGCTCGGCGACCGCGCCCCGCTCGCTGGCCAGCTCGACGAGCACGAGCGGCTCTCCCGACGCGTCGCGCACGATCGAGAGCTGCGCGACGACGCCGCGCTCGACGGCGAGCGGCGCCGCCCGCGCGGGCCCTCCGTCGGCCAGCCGGCGCGCCTCGCCGCGCAGCGCCGCCGGGATCGACGGCAGCAGCGCGCTCGCCGACGGCGACATCCAGATCGGCGCGCCCGCCCGCGACAGGATCATCCGCGCCGCCGCCGCCGGCCCGGCCGCGATCGCCGCCAGCGCGTCGCGCTGACGCTCGAGCTCGTGCAGCCGGGCCGCGCGCGCGACCGCCGCCGCCAGCACCGGCAGCACGCCGGCGATCGCCCGCTCGTCGGTCCGCTCGAACTCGCCGCTGCGCCGGCCGCGCGCGAGCAGCAGCCCGGTCATGCCCGGCGCCTGGTACGGCGCGTGGGTGAGCCAGATGCAGGCGAGGTGGTCGAGCTCGTACGCGCGGTAGAACTCGCCGTACGCCTCGCTGCGCTGGTACGCGCCGCGATCGACCAGCCGCGTCGCGAACACGACGCGCGGCTCGGGCGCCAGCGCGCGCGGCCGGTCGTGGACCGGATCGCAGCGCAGGTAGTGGCGCGCGTAGTGATCCATCAGGTCGGCGATCTCGCCCGCGATCGACACGATGCGGCCGGCGTCGTCGTAGCGGTAGAACAGCCCCGCGCTCGCGCCGGTCAGCCGGAGCATGCGCGGCAGCACGCGCTCGCCCAGCTCGTGGAGGCTGCACGCCTCCGCCGCGGCGGCGGTGATGGCCGGAACCTCGCTCGGACGCTGCACCTGCCCATGGTAGAGCCGCACGCCGCCGCCGTGTGACGCTTCACGGAGGGCAGTCGATCGCGCAGGTGGCGTCGGTCTCGCCGCCGTCGCAGGCGCCGTCGCCGCAGGTCGGCGCGCAGTCGGCCGGGCAGGTCGCCGCGCTCTCCGCCCGCGTCGCGGTCGTGTTGCAGGCGCCGTCGCCGCAGAACGGCTCCGGGAGCGGGCCGCCGGCGGTCGTCGACGGCGAGTTCGGCCACAGCCCCGGCTCCTCCGCGCCCGGCCAGTAGGTCAGCACCAGGTACGTGTCGGTGAGCTCCGGCGGCAGCCGGGTCACGCCGGGCAGCGAGTCGAGCGCCGGCACCAGCGGCGGCTGCGACGCGAGCGCGCCGTAGGTCGCGGCGAAGTACGGCGTCGGATCGCCCGGCGGCGGCGTGACCTTCGGCCCGATCGTCACCTCGGCGACGACGTGCTCGGTCGGGCTGTAGAGCAGGTGCGCCTGCGCGAGCCCGCGCTCGCACGCGTCCTGGCGCGCGTGGCCGAGCCAGGCGAGCCGCAGGAGCAGGCGCGGATCGAACGTGACCCGCCAGCGCTGGATGCGGATCGCGTAGCCGTCGTCGACGTCGAGGAACTGGGCGCCGCCGACGTCGTCGTAGGCGTGCCCGGCGAAGCTGTGGTGGAACTCCGGCCGGTCGAGGAACGGCACGCCGCCGAGCGCGTAGTGCGGGATGACCTCGTCGAGGTAGCCCTGGCAGTCCTCGCGCGTCGCGCACTGGTAGAAGCCGCCGGCCAGGATCGACGTCGGGTTGCCGCCGGCGTCGGTCAGCAGGAAGGCGGGCACGTGCTTGTTCCGCACGCGCAGGCCGAGGCTGTCGGCCATCCGCAGCATGTGGATCTGGTCGTCGGCGAGCACCGCGCCGACCTTCGACAGCGGCAGGATCGACGGGTCGACCGTCAGCGTGTTGAAGTTCGCGCCGCCGATGTCGCGCAGCTCGTAGCGCGCGGACAGCGCGCAGCGGGACAGCGACAGGTCGGCCTCGCTCGTCGACAGCGTCGGGTCGTCGGTCGGGTCGCCGGCGTCGGCGCAGCCGGCCAGGAGCAGGAGCAGGGCGAGCGCCTTGGTGGTCGTCCTGGTCGTGGTCGTCCTGGTCGTGGTCGTCTTGGTCGTCATCGTGGGCACCTCCGCGATCGACGGTGCCCGGCTCGCGCGCGCGCCGCGTCCTCCCGCGGGAGGAGGGCGCGCCTCACCCGATCGGGTGACGCCGGCTACCGCCGCTGCACGAGGACCGACTCGAGCAGCAGCAGCACGAGCAGCGCCGCCGCCAGCGCGTGCCACAGCTCGACGCGCCGCCGGCTCGTGTGCGCCGCGAGCCCCGCGCTGGTGCCGCTCGGCGGCAGCGCGCCGGGCCCGACCGCGGTCAGGTCCGAGCCCCGCGGATCGAGGTTGACCGCGAACGCCAGCTCGTCGCGGTCGCGGGTCGCGCCGGCCTGGTCCGCGCCGCCGACCCGGTAGATGCCCGGCGCCTCGGTCGCGGTGAAGCGGATCATCCGCCGGCCCTCGAGGCGATCGCCGGCGAAGACCGCGCCCTGGCCCTCGGGGCCGTGGACCTCGAGCCGCTTGAGATCGAGCGTCGGCAGGGACGCCGGCTGGCCGACGAGCAGGTTCGCCGTCGCCGCCTCGTCGCGGCGGCGCGCGAGGTGGCGCACCGCCTCCTGCATCAGCGGCAGGAAGCCGGGGTGCAGCGGCAGGTCGTTCCAGTCGCGGTCGAGCGTCGACGTGTAGAGCAGGAGCCGGCCGCCGCCGGACCGCGCCTCGACGAGCGCCGCCGCGCCGTTGGTGAAGTGGGCCAGCACCTTGCGGTCGGCGGTGTCGGTCGTCGGCCCGAGCAGCAGCACCTTGTCGAAGCTCGCCTCCGCCAGCCCCGGCGCGTCCTGCGTGAACGGCGCGAAGATCGGGTGATCGGCCTCCCACTTCGTCAGGTGCCACGCGCGCGCCGCGCACTCGTCGGGCGCCGACGCGCAGCCGGTGTCGACCGGATCGCGCACCGCCTGCGGCAGCAGCGGCGTCATCGTCTTCTCGTACGCCGCCGGATCGACGTGGTCGCCGGCCGCCACCATGAGGCCGCCGCCGGCGGCGACCCATTGCGACAGCGCCGCCACCCGCTCGGCGGGCAAGGCCGCCACGTTGGCGAGGATCGCGACGTCGAACTGGTCGAGGTGGACGTCGTCGAGGTCGTCGGGCGTGATGCGGGTGACGACGGTGCCGGCCTCGGCGCGGTCGCCCGGGCGGAGCGCGGCCTCGAGGTAGAAGACCTCGTCCTCGCGGCGGTCGGCGCGCGCGTCGCCGTCGACGACCAGCACGCGGATCTCGTCGCGCAGCCGGGCGAGCGCGTAGCGGCGGTCGTCGGCCGGCAGCGCGTCGCGCGGGATCTCGACCATGACCTCGGCCGAGCGGGCGCCGGCCGGCAGGGTCGCCAGGAACCGCTTGACCTGCCGGGCGCCGGCGGCGACGTCGAGCTGACCGCGCGCGACGACGGCGTTGCCGATCGTCAGGCTGACCGTCAGCCCGTGGACCGGCAGCGGCCCGTGGTTCGCGATCTCGGCGACGACCGAGACGCCGCGGGTGCCCGCGCTCGCGTCCGGCTCGACGGTGAGGCCGGTGACCGCCAGGTTCGGCAACGCCGCGTCGCCGCGCAGGTCGACGATCTCGAGCCGCGGGCCGTCGGCGCCCCACGGCGGCGTGCCGCCGTGCACCGAGCCGACCGTCAGCGGCGCGAGCAGGTAGACGGTGCGCCGCTGGTGGTTCGAGCCGGCGAGGAGCTGCGCCGCCCGCGACAGCGCGCGATCGAGATCGGCCGGCCGCGACGACGGCGTCAGCGCCAGCAGGGCGTCGCGCACGCGCAGGTGATCGCGCGACAGCTCGGTCGGCAGCGGCGCGCCCTCGGCGGCGCGGATGACCGCGACCTCCGCCTCCGGGCCGAGCCGCTCGAGGATGCGCGCCGCCTCGGCGGTCGCCCGCGACAGCAGGCTGCGATCGCCGAGCTTGTAGCCGGCGGTGAACGAGTCGTCGACGACCAGCACCGCCGCCTGCGGCCCGCGCACGATCGACAGCCCGTGGGTCTGGCACGACGTGAACGGCTTCGCGAGCGCGAGCGGCACCGCGAGGCAGACCGCGGCGCGGACGAGCAGCAGCAGGCGCTCGCGCAGCTCGAGGCGGCGCGCGGTCCGCCGCCGGGTCCCGATCAGGAACTCGAGCGCGGCGAACCGCACGACCTTCGCGCGCCGGCGGCCGATCAGGTGGATCGCGATCGGCACCAGCAGGCCGAGCGCGCCGATCAGCATGAGCGGGGCGAGGAAGCTCACCGCTCGACCTCGTCGGCGGTGCGGCGGATCGCGCCCGGCCCGCGCTGGCGCGCCGCGATCACCATCCGCAGCGCGTCCTCGAGCGAGCGGTCGGTCTCGAGCAGGTGGTAGTCGATGCCGGCGCCGCCGAGATCGTCGGCGACCCGCTCGAGGAACGCCTTCATCCGCGCCAGGTAGTCGTCGCGGATCGCGTCCGGGTTGACCATCAGGCGGTGGTCGGTCTCGAGGCCCTCGAAGCGGGTGAGGCCGCGGTAGGGGAACGACCGCTCGTGGGGGGCGAGCAGGTGCAGGACGGTGACGTCGTGGCGCTGCGCCTTCAGCCGGCGCAGGGCGGCGAGCGTGCGGTCGTCCGGATCGAACAGGTCCGACGCCAGCACGACCAGCGCGCGCCGCCGCCGCGCCAGCTCGCCGACCCGCTCGAGCGCGTCCGCCGGCGACTCGTCGCCGCCGCGGTCACCGTCGGTGTCGGCGATCGCGCGGTCGAGCACGCCGAGGACGTCGGCCAGGTGGTTCGTGCGCCCGCGCGGCGGCACGTGCTCGAGCGCGCCGCGCCGCCCGAAGACGACCAGCCCGACCCGGTCCTGCTGCTGGATCACCAGGTACGCGAGCGCCGCCAGGCAGAGGCCGCCGTACTCGAGCTTGGCGAGGCCGCCGCCGTCGAAGCGCATCGAGCCGGAGGCGTCGAGCACCAGGTAGACGGTGAGCTGCGACTCCTGCTCGAACTGCTTCACGTAGTAGCGATCGAGCTTGCCGTACGCCTTCCAGTCGATGTGGCGGATCTCGTCGCCGGGCGAGTACTCCTTGTGCTCGGCGAACTCCACCGACGAGCCGTGCAGGCGCGCGCGGTGGAGGCCGGTCAAGGCACCCTCGACGATCACCCGGGCCTTGATCGGCAGCGCCCCGAGCCGTGCCAGCGCGACCGGATCGAGCTTCTTCACGCGCGCGGGTCCCGGGCGCCGATGGTTGATCGCTCGCGCACGCTCGCTCAGTGCTCGGGCGTCACCACGCCGAGCAGCCGGTCGACGAGGTCGCCGGGGCGCACGCCCTCGGCCTCGGCCCGGTAGTTGAGGATGAGCCGGTGCTGCAGGGTCGGCCGCGCCAGCGCGGCGACGTCGTCGATCGACACCGCGAAGCGCCCGTCGAGGATCGCGCGCGCCTTGCCGGCGAGGATGAGGAACTGCGACGCGCGCGGGCCGGCGCCCCACTGCACGTACTCCTGGATGAACGGCGGCACCGACGCCGGCGTCGCCTGCGCGCGCGCGCCGCCGCCCGACTGGTGGGGACGCGTCGCCCGCGCCAGCGACACCGCGTACTTCACGACGTGATCGGCGGCGGGGACGCGCTGGACGAGGTCCTGCAGCTCGACGATGCGCGCCGGCGACAGCACCCGCTTGAGCGGCGCGCGGTAGCCGGACGTCGACAGCCGCACGATGTCCTCCTCCTCGTGCGCGCTCGGGTAGTCGACGTCGACCTGGAACATGAAGCGATCGAGCTGCGCCTCGGGCAGCGGATAGGTGCCCTCCTGCTCGATCGGGTTCTGCGTGGCGAACACCAGGAACGGCGGCGCCAGCTCGTGCGTGTGGCCGCCGGCGGTGACCCGGTACTCCTGCATCGACTGCAGGAGCGCCGCCTGCGTCTTCGGCGGCGTGCGGTTGATCTCGTCGGCGAGCACCAGGTTGGCGAAGACCGGCCCCTTGATGAAGCGGAACGTCCGGCGGCCGGTCGCGTGGTCCTCCTCGAGGACCTCGGTGCCGGTGATGTCGGCCGGCATGAGGTCGGGCGTGAACTGGATGCGCTGGAACGAGAGGTTGAGCGCCTCGGCGAGCGTCGAGATGAGCAGCGTCTTGGCCAGGCCGGGCACGCCGACGAACAGGCAGTGGCCGCGCGCGAACAGCGCGGTCAGCAGGTGATCGACGACCTTGCGCTGGCCGACGATCCGCTTCTCGATCTCGCCGAGCAGCTCGCGGTGCGCGCGGGCGATCTCGGCGACCGCGCGGAGGTCGGCGTCGCGGCGGGCGGCCTCGTCGTCGATGGGCGCGGCGGCGGCGCCGGTCGGCGGCACGTCGCCGTCGTCGGCGGGGCCGGCGGGGGCGTCGGCGAGCGCGATCGGCCCCGCAGCCCCCCCGCCAGGAGCGGGCGCGGACGCGGGAGCGGGACCGGGGACGGGAGGGACGGGCACGAGGTCGGGCGCGGACGATGGCTTCATGGTGCTCAGGAGCGCAGGCGATCGCACGCCGATCGCTCGCGGTGGGCGCGGACGGCGTCGCCGGTGTGTTCGTACGAGTCGGCGAGGCCGCACCGCACGGTGGGATCGAAGGGCGACACCCGCAGCGCCTGCTCGAAGGCGGCGCGGGCGCCGTCGTGATCGCCCTCGGCCGCGAGCGCGACGCCGAGGGTGACGGCGGCGGTCGGATCGTCCTCGTCGAGCGCGAGCAGCGGCCGCGCCAGCGCGATCGCCTTGTCGAAGGCGCCCAGCTCGACGTAGGTGCGGGCCAGCTTGCCGGCGACGAACGGCTCGTTGCCGCCGGCGGCGGCGAGCGCCTTCTCGTACTCGATCGCGGCCGCGGCCGGCTGGCCCTGCGCGCGCAGCATGCCGCCGAGCCGCGCGAACTTCTTGGCCTTGGCGCTGGCGACCTCGTCGAGGCCGACGTTGTCGTCGCCGGCGCCGCCGCGCGCGAAGCGGATGCGCCGCCCGCCGTGGCCGGCGACCGCGCGCCCGGCGCCGAGGTCGAGGCTGCGCAGGTGCGCCTGCCAGTCGCGCTCGACCTCGAGCCATCGCTTGCCCGTCGCCTCGGCGACCGCGCGCTGCGCGCTCTTGCCGTCGCGCTGGGCGGCGAGGATCTGCCGCAGCCCCTCGTAGCCGACCTTGGTGTGCAGCCAGCCGATCAGCGTGTAGACCTCGGCGTAGGCGAGCGCGGCCGCCTCCTGCGACGGCAGCTTCGCCATCGACGGGTACATCGCGTCGAGCGAGATCAGGCGCCGCTTCGCGAGCGCGCCGGCCAGCAGCGACTGATCGGTCGCCGACAGGACGGCGCCGGTCGTCGACGCCGGCAGCCGCCAGCGGGTCTGCTCGAAGCGCGCCAGCCCCTCGTGCATCCACACCGGCACCGTGTCGTGCGACACGTGGGCGATCACGAGGTGCGTGTACTCGTGGGCGAGCGTGTCCATCCACGGATAGCCGAGGATCGTCGCGCGCGGGCTGACGACCATCAGCTTCTCGTACTTCGACAGCGCGATCGTGCCGGTCGTCTCGATCTCGCTCTCGGTCAGCGTCGACAGCCTGGCGAGGTCGGACGGCTTGCCGAGCAGCTCGACGCGGACCTTGCCGTCGGGCTTCCAGCCGAGGTCGTCGCCGATCGCGTCGCGCGCCGACTCGAGCACCTCGCCGGCGAGGTCGGCGATCACCGCGTCGGGCCCCGGCTGGTAGTAGATGGCGAAGTGGCCGCCGGCCGAGTCGACGTGGACGAAGCCGGACGTCACGTCGCGGCTGCGGCTGGCGAGCTGGCGGGTCTCGCCGACCGCGCCGTCGACCGCGTCGTCGCCGAGCCCGTCGAGGTGGGTGAGCGCGCCCGCGTAGTCGCCGTCGAGGAACGCGACCTGCGCGTCGAGCCACCGGACCTCCGGCGAGGTCGGCGCGCGCTTGTCGAGGTCGGCGATCTGCGGGCGCGCCTCGTCGATGCGCGACGAGCCGAGCAGCCGCGCCGCGCGGGCGACGTCGCCCGACAGGTTGCGATCGCGGCGCGCCTCCGCCGGCCCCGCGACCAGCGCCACCGCCGCCGCGATCGCGAGCCCGCGCGCCAGCCGCCCGCTCATCGCACCAGCTCCTCGTAGTAGCGCTTCACCTGCTCGTCGTAGCCGGCCGGCGCCTTCTTCTTCATCGCCTCCAGCAGCTCCTCGCGGAAGCGGGCCGGCGCCTTGTACTGATCGGCGCCCGGGATGCGCACCGGCTGGTCGCCGTTCGCCGTGCCGCCCTGCGCCTGCGCGTTGCGCGCCGCGCTCTGCGCCTCCTTGCGCGCCTTCTCGAGCGCGTCGGCCGCGGCCCGCGCCCCGTCGCGCGCGCCCGACGGATCGCGCGCGCCCATCCGCTTCTCCGCCGAGTCCATCGGCGTCGTCGCGTCGCCGACCCGCTTGGCCAGCGCCGGCCCGGCGTCGCCTGGCAGCCCGCTCTCGGCCTTCGCCTTGTCGGCGAGCTTCTTCGCGCGGTCGAGGTTCGCCGCCTGCCGCCGCCGCAGCGAGTCCATCTTCTTCTTGTCGTCGCCGCCCATGATGTCGTCGGGCGACGGCGTCATGTGCTCGAGCTCGTCGACCAGCTTGTCGGCGAGCGGCTGCGCGCGCTGCACCTGATCGAGCGCGTCGGCGGTCGCCTGCGCCCACGGCGAATTCGGGTCGTCGGACATCGCGGCGTCGAGCTCCTCGGCGACGGTCTCGAGCCCCTGGCGCGCCTGCTTCGACATGCCGAGCGCCTCGGCGAGATCGCCGTCCTCGAGCATCTTGTCGAGGTCCTTCAGCCGCTGGTCGACCGTCTCCAGCTCCTCGCGCGCGAACGGCGTGAGCCCGCTGTCGGGCACGCTCGCCAGCCGCTCCTTCAGCCGCGCGAGGCTCGCCGACAGCTTGCGCCGCGCGTCCTTGCCGAGGTCCTTCATCAGCTCGTCGGCGCGGTCGGCGTAGCGATCGAACATCTTGTCGGCCTCCGCCGCGATGTCCGACTGGTCCTTGGCGACGTCGGCCAGCTCGTTCATCAGCTCGTCGAGCTTCTTCTCGCCGTCGCTGAAGCGATCGCCGCGCAGGCCGCGCAGCGAGTCCTCGAGCGCCGCCTGCGAGCCCTCGAGCTGTTGCTGGCAGGCGGCGAGCTTGGCCTGCGCCGCCGCCGCGTCACCCTGCTCGACGAGCTTCGCCACCTCGTCGAGGCAGCCGCCCGCCTGGTGGTCCTGCATCGCGTCCTGGTGGACGAACTGGTCGAGCACGTCCTCGGCGATCGCCGACCGCTGGCCGGCCAGCTCGCCGAGCCGCTGCTGCATCGCGCGGATCTGCCGCTGGATCTCGGCCTTGAGCTTCTCGTCGCCGGTGCGGGCGTACTCGGCCAGCAGCTCGTCGAGCCGCTTCTGGTGGTCGGCGATCTCGTCGGCGACGTCGAGCATGCCCTCGAGCTGCTCGCGCTCGAGCCAGTCGGCGAGCGACAGCGCGTCGTCCTCGAGCTC
>DASZXE010000942.1:0-1770 GCA_035546475.1 Kofleriaceae bacterium | reverse complement strand
AGCACCTCGCGCCAGCCCTCGCGCGCGCGTTCCGTCGGGTCCACGCGCGGATTGTAACCTCGCTTGAAAGATCGCGGGCCGCGGGTGACAGTCCGTCGCCATGGCCGACACCGTCTTCGGGAAGATCCTGCGCGGCGAGATCCCCTGCCACAAGGTGTACGAGGACGACCAGGTGCTCGCCTTCCTCGACGTGTTCCCGCTGTCGCGCGGCCACACGCTCGTGATCCCGAAGGAGCCGGCCGAGACCCTCGACCAGCTCTCCGACGAGGGCGCCGCCGCGATCGGCCGCGTGCTGCCGCGCGTCGCCCGCGCCGTCGTCGCCGCCACCGGCGCCAGCGCCTACAACGTCCTGCAGAACAACGGCCCGCTCGCCCACCAGGCGGTGCTGCACGTCCACTTCCACGTCATCCCCCGCTACGACTTCGCGGGCCAGGGCGCCGGGCTCGGCATCGGCTGGCGCGCCGGCAAGCTCGACGACGCCGAGGGCGCGCCGCTCGCCGCCGCGATCGCCGGGGCCGTGGCTTGAGGCTCGCGCTCGCCGCGGCCGCCGCGCTCCTGGCGGGCGGCTGCCTCATGCCCCGCTACCTCAGCCAGGCGGTGCGCGGGCAGCTCGACCTGCTCCAGCGCGCGCGGCCGATCGATCAGGTCATCGCCGATCCGGAGACGCCGGCCCGCACGCGCGTGCTGCTCGGCGAGATCGCCGGCATCCGCGCCTTCGCCGGCCACGAGGGCCTGCGCACCGGCAAGAACTACCGGACCTACGTCGAGGTCGCGCCGGAGGCGACCGTCTGGTTCGTCGGCGCCGCCGACCCGCTGTCGTTCACGCCGCGGCGCTGGTGCTTCCCGGTCGCCGGCTGCTTCACCGGCCTCGGCTGGTTCGATCAGGACGACGCGATCCACCACCGCGATCAGCTCCTCCGCGCCGGCTACGACGCGATGGCGCGGCCGGCGGGCGCCTACTCGACCGGCGGCTGGTTCCACGATCCGATCACCTCGTCGATGCTCGACGACGGCCCCGACGCGTTCGCCGAGCTGGCCAACGTCGTGCTGCACGAGTCGGTGCACGCGACCGTCCTCATCCCCGACCAGCCGTACTTCAACGAGGGGCTCGCCGAGTACGTCGGCGACACGCTGACCGGGCTGTGGCTCGCCGAGCGGTTCGGCCCCGACGCGCCCGAGCTGGCGGCGTGGCAGGAGGTGCAGGCGTGGCAGCGCACGCGGATGGCGCGGCTGTTCAGCGCGTACGAGGAGCTCGACGAGCTCTACAAGTCGACGAAGAGCAAGGCCGACAAGCTGGCGGCGAAGAAGCAGATCATCGATCGCCTGGTCGCCGACCTCGACCTGTGGACGCGGCCGAACAACGCGAACCTCGTCGAGCTGCGGGTCTACAAGGCGAGCTACGACGCGTTCGCGAAGGTGCGCGAGGCGTGCGGCGGTGACGTCCGGAAGCTGATGAAGGTCGCGGGCACGCTCAAGCGCGGCGACTTCCCCGCGCCGGTCACCGAGGACCTGTCGCCGGTGCTGACGATCATGGAAGCCCGCTGCCGCGCGTGAGCCGCCGTCGCGGGCGCCTCGAAGCCGCGTCAACGCACAATTCGGGCTCGATCCGTCACCGGCGATGCAGAAAAAGTGGATCCGGTGGGGCGCGCGCGTCACCATCGTTGCTCGATGTCGGCCACGAAGGGACGGTCCAGCCTCGCCCTCGCGCTCGTGACCGCAGCGGCCATGGCGCTCCACGCCGCGCCCGCCGAGGCCGGCCGTCACCGCGTG
>DASZXE010000941.1:0-1874 GCA_035546475.1 Kofleriaceae bacterium | reverse complement strand
GGGACGGTCAAGGCGGCGGGGTCGGCCGCGTTCCACCGCGACCGAAGGCCGCGCCGGCGCCTCGTCGCGGCGATCACCGCGGATTCCGTGCCGACCCTACACGGGCGTGCAGGCCAGCCGATATCCAGGGAGCAATGGCCCCCGTCGGAATCCTCGTCGTCTTCGGGTGCGTCCTGGGCGGCTTCCTCATGGCCGGCGGCGCGCTGCCGATCCTGATCCAGCCGCCCGAGCTGATCGTGATCGTCGGCGCCGCCATCGGCACGCTCATCATCTCGTCGCCCGGCCTCATGAAGGGCCGCGTGAAGCACGTCTTCACCACCGCCTTCAAGGACGTCATCCCGAAGAAGAAGGACTACCTCGACCTGCTCAAGCTCATGTACGAGCTGTTCATGCTCGCGCGCCGCCAGGGCGTGCTCGCGCTCGAGTCGCACGCGGCCGAGCCGACCAAGAGCGACCTGTTCAAGAAGTACCCGGTCGTCGCCCGGGACGAGCAGTACCGGACGTTCCTCGCCGAGGCGTTGCAGCACATGGCCAACGGCGTCTCCGCCGACGACCTCGAGGCGCTGCTCGACGCCGAGCTCGAGACGCTCACCGCCTACAACCACCTCGCCGGCGGCCTGGTCCGCACCGTCTCCGACGCGCTGCCCGGCATCGGCATCGTCGCCGCCGTCCTCGGCGTCATCGTCACCATGGGCCACATGAACGCGCCGCCCGCGATCATCGGCCACCACATCGCCGCCGCGCTCGTCGGCACCTTCCTCGGCATCCTCCTCAGCTACGGCATCGTGTCGCCGATCGTGCTGTCGGTGGAGATCCAGGAGGTCCACCAGCGCCGGTTCCTCGACGCGATCAAGGCGAGCGTCATCGCGGTCATGCGCGGCGCCGCGCCGGCGACCGCGGTCGAGTTCGGCCGCAAGATGATCTTCATCGACGAGCGCCCGTCGTTCCTCGAGCTCGACAAGGGCCTGCAGAGCCTGAAGGGATCCTGACGTGCCCGCGCCCGTCGCCCAGCCCGGCCGCCGCCGGGTCATCAAGAAGGTCGCGGGCCACGGGCACCACGGCGGCGCCTGGAAGATCGCGTACGCCGACTTCGTGACGGCGATGATGGCGCTCTTCCTCGTGCTGTGGCTCCTGGCCTCGACCGACCAGAAGTCGCGCAACGAGATCGCGCGCTACTTCCGCACCGGCATCCTGCCCGACGCCGAGCTGGCGATGAGCGGCGGCGCGCAGTACGTGCCGTCGATCATCGAGCGGTCGCCGACGCCGCCGGCGCCGCAGACCGAGTCGATCAGCGACGCGGCCAGCTCGGTGAAGGAGCAGATCGACAAGCTGGTCGAGAACCACACCGGCCTCGCCGAGCTGGCGAACAAGGTGCGGGTGACCGCGACCGAGCAGGGCGTGCTGATCGAGGTCGTCGACGACAAGAACGAGCTGCTGTTCGACTCGGCGTCGTCGCGGCTCAACCACCCGCTCGAGGAGTTCCTCCAGCAGCTCGGGCCGATCCTGGCGTCGCGTCGCGAGCCGATCGAGATCCAGGGCCACACCGACGCGCGGCCGTTCGTCAGCGGCGCCGGCAAGACCAACTGGGACCTGTCGTACGAGCGGGCCGACGCCGCGCGCGAGATCCTCGAGCAGAACGGGCTCAAGCCGGAGCGGATCGTCGGCGTGATCGGCCGCGGCTCCGCCGTGCCGCTCGACCAGGGCGATCCGTTCGCGGCCCGCAACCGGCGGCTGTCGGTGCTGCTGCGGACCAAGCCGATCATGACGGCGATCCCGGCGGCCGACCCGGGCGCGGCCGAGGGCGCGTTCGACGGCGACGCCCCGGACGGCGCGGCGGCGGGGCAGGGCGCGGACCCGGGCGCGGCCGGCCCGGG
>DASZXE010000940.1:0-10107 GCA_035546475.1 Kofleriaceae bacterium | reverse complement strand
GGCGACCGCGGCGGCGGCGGCGGGGACGGTCACGCCGCTGGAGGCGCTCGCGGCGGCGCCGGCCGGGCGCGCGGCGACGGTGGGGGCAGCCGCATCCACGTCGACGCCGGCGCGATCGCCGACGCGGCCCGCTCGGCCCTCGACGATCGCAGCCTCGCGGCGATCCTCGCCTCGGTGGACCTGCCCGCGGCCATCGGCGGCGCGTCGGCCCTCACCGGCGACCTGCGGGTCATCCCGCTGGCGGAGGTACTGCAGCTCCTCGATCAGCAGGAGCAGACCGGCCTGCTCACGGTCACCCGCGGCGCCGCCGAGGTCGGCCTGCACTTCCGGCGCGGCCGCATCGATCAGGCGCTCGCGGTCGGCCTCGCCGACGACCTCCTCCTCGGCCGCTTCCTCGTCGACGCCGAGGTCCTGACCGCCGCCGACCTCGAGGCCGCGATCGACGCCTTGCCGCCCGGCACCACGCTCGTCGGCACCCAGCTCGTCCGCGCCGGCACGATCACCGCGCACGATCTGTCGACGGCGCTCGGCCGGCAGAGCCGCGAGCTCGTCTACGAGGCCCTGCGCTGGCGCACCGGCCGGTTCCGGTTCGCGGCCGGCGCCCAGCCGCCGTCGCCGGTCGTCGAGGCGCGCCTCGAGCTCGACGTCCAGGCCGTCCTGATGGAGGGCTACCGCCGCGTCGACGAGTGGCACCTCATCGAGCGCGAGATCGACGACTTCGAGCTCGTCTTCCTCCGCAACGAGGACGCGGTCGCGCAGATGGGCCGCGGCCGCCTCACGCGCGAGGAGCTCGCCGTCCTCGAGCTCGTGAACGGCAAGAACTCCATCAAGGACATCGTGCGCAAGTCCCGGATGGGCAGCTTCGAGGTCTCGAAGATGCTCTACCGCCTGCTCTCCATCAAGCTCCTGCGCCGCCGCGTCCAGCCCGTCGCCATCTGACCCGCCGCCGCGTCGAGCCCGTCGCCATCTGACCCGCCGCCGCGTCGGGCCCGTCGCCATCTGACCCGCCGCTGCGTCGAGCCCGTCGCCATCTCCGCCCGTCGCGTCCAGCCCGTCGCCATCTCCCCGGCCGCCGCGTCGATCATCTTCGGCACCCGCCCCGCTCTCGGCCGCTGCGAACGCCGCGAGCTCATCCTGGAGCTCAGGTCTGTCCGAGCCATGGACCCGACGCGTCCGTGTGCGGTCGTCCGAGCATCGTCACGGCCATCGCCGGGGGACCGGCGAGCGGTCGCGCCGCGCCTGGCGCCACGGTCACCGTCGGCAGCTACCGGAGAGGACAAACACCGCGGGACAGCATGACCACGGCGCTCAGGTGCAACCGCCCCTCCGCGACCGCCGCGAGCAACGCCGGATACCGCCGCGCCGCTCGCGCCGCCGTGAGCCGCTTGAACGCCGCGTCCTCGGACATGTGCAACACGCGCACGCAGTACACGTGCATCGACGAGCACGCCGCCGGCAGGTAGAGCCCGCGGGCATCGACCTCGCCCAGGTACTCGAGCAGTCTCGCGTCCGTCGCGCGGCACGCCGACATCACGTCGGCCAGCCCGGCGACCAGCTCATCATCACGGAGCCCCTTCACACCTTCATTCATCATTCATCTCCACTATCACGACGTTTTTCGACGCTCTCTCGCGCTCCCAGGCCGCCGATCGCACCTCCGACCTCGTTTCTTCGCGAACCGTCCTCTCTCGTGGCGGAGACCGCACGCAGCACTCGCTGGCAGCTCGATCACCGGCCCATCGCGCTCGCTCGTCCGCGCCCGTCCTCGACGTCGTCAAGCATCTCCATCCGGCAACGTTCGGCATCTCCTCCACGCTCATCCGTCGTGCGCAGCCGCTCATCCGTCGTTTGCAGCCGCTCATCCATCGTT
This sequence comes from Kofleriaceae bacterium, assembly GCA_035546475.1. Lineage (GTDB taxonomy): Bacteria > Myxococcota_A > Polyangia > Haliangiales > Haliangiaceae > UBA2376. The sequence continues at coordinate 8,237 of DASZXE010000940.1, read as the reverse complement.
CGCAGCCGCTCATCCGTCGTGCAGCCGCTCATCCGTCGTGCGCAGCCGCTCATCCACAGCCGTCACACCCCCTCGCGTTCCGAGGGCTGTCGCAAGGTCGCCATTCGATCTCTCCTCTTCCATCTCCACAGGCGCCGCCGCCGGGCCGGCCGGGCGGGGGCTCAGCCTCGGCGAAGCAAACGCGCACGGCCCGTGACGAGCGCGACCTCAGCCTCCCAGGTCTGCACCGCGCTCCATCCCCTGCGGCGGTGCCCACGCATCAGCACGACGCTCCACGCGCTCGGCGCGTGGCCGTGCGCGGGAGCGGAGCGAGGCGCCCCCGCCCGACCGGCCGTGCCGCCGCGCCAGCCGCCGCCTCCTCGTTCGCCCGCGCCCTCACTCGCACCACCGCAGCTCCACCGTCACCGTCACCGCCACCTCCCCATCACCGCCACCGTCACCCTCCCGATCACCGCCACCGTCACCTCCCCATCACCGACCCGCCCCCCATCACCGCCACCGCCGACCGCCGCCTCTCCGCAAAGCAGACTGGCAGTGGCCAGTTCGACCTGCCTCTCCGGCAGCGCCGCCGAGCTCTCATTTCGCCGCGAACGCCTCGTCCACCAGCCGCTTCACCACCGCGCCATCCGCCTTGTCGCCGTACTGCTTCTTGATCTGCCCGATGATCTTCCCGGCCATCTTCGGGTCCTTCGCCGGCAGCCCCGCGATCGCCGTCGCGATCGCCGTGCGCAGCTCGCCCTCGTCGACGCCGGCCGGCAGCATGGTCGCGCACCACGCGAGCTCGTAGTCGATCTGCTCGACCTGCTCCTTGCCCTTGTCGCCAAAGGCGACGTACTCGCCGCGCGCCGACTCCATGTTCTTCTTGTAGCTGCGGATGACGCCGAGGATGAGCGCGTCGTCGACCTGGCCGGTGAAGCCGGGCGCGGTCCGCTTCTCCATGATCTTGGTGTTGATCATCCGGATCAGGTCCGCCTTCCGCGAGTCCTTCGCCTTCATCGCGGCGGTGAGCTGCTGGCGGAGCTGGGTCTCGACGGTATCGGCCATGATGGCCCTCACATAGCACGGCGCCGCCGCCCCGGGGTCCACCACGGCCCCGCGCGCCCGCGACGCGCGGAGGTCAGGGCTCGCCGAACAGCAGCCGCGCCTGCGCCGACGCGATCCGCGGCCGGTGCTTGCCGCGCCGCGTGCGGCGGTGCTCGACGCGATCGCCGAGGACACTCGGCGGCGGGGCCAGCGTCAGCGGCGCGACCGCGGCCTGCGCCTCGCTCGAGGCCGCCGGCGCCAGCACCGGCGCCGGCTCGATCGCCGTGATCGCGTCGCCGGTCACCGCCTCGATCGTCCGCCACGGCTCGTCCCCGACCACGCGGCCGATCGCGTCCGCCAGGTCCTCCTCGCGCGGGAGCGCGTGCACGATCGCCGTCCGCGCCAGCTCGCCGGCTCCGTGGAGCTGCACCTTCACCTCGACCGCATCGTCCGCGGCCCGGCCCCGGCCGACCAGCCGCCGCGCGAGCCGCCGCGCCAGCGCCGCCACCGCGCTGCCCGCCACCCCCTCCGCCTCGAGCACGACCCGCTCGGCGATCGGGCCGCCCGGCCGGTAGGCCGTGAACCGCGCGCCACCGTCGCCGCGAGCCAGCGCCTGGAAGTCGGCGTCCCACGCGTGCGCCACCGACGGCGGCGGCAGCTCGGCGAAGGCGCCGAGCGTCTTCACGCCGAGCGCCTCGAGCATGTGCTGCACCTCCGGCGCGAGCGACAGGAGCGACAGCGGATGCGGCGCCAGGAACGACGCCGAGCCGCCGCGCGGCACGCAGACCACCTCGTCGCCGCCGGGCGCCGCGACCGCCGACGCCGCGACGTACGCCGTGAACCGGTCATCGGCGATGCCGATGCGCCCGCGCAGGCCGTGCACCGCCAGCAGCTCGAGCACGCGCCCGCCGAACCAGCCGCCGCGCTTGCCCACCGGCACCTCCAGGTACAGGGCGTGGTGCTGGCCGCGCACGTCGCCTCCGACATCCACCCGCGCCGCGACCGCCAGCAGGCTGTCGGCGACCGCGCAGAGCAGCCGCCGCTCGCCGGCCACGTCGGCGACCATGCAGGTCAGGCCCGGCACCAGCGCCCGCGCCGTCGCCGCCGTCATCTGGGGCCGGATACCCTGCGCCCACGCCGCGCGCGAGCACGCCAGCACGACCGGCGCGCCGATCGCGACCGGACCGCCGAGGTGCCCGGCCATGTGGGAGACCACCGCGATCGGGCCGAGGGGCCGCGATGGCCCCTCGCCATCGAGCGTGGCGCCGCCGGGCGCCGCGAGGAGCGCGGCCTGGAGGGGGAACGACGGGAGGTGGACGCAGGCGATCCGCATGGCCAAAGTTCTACGTCACTGGTCTGATGTTCAGTGTTACCACGGAATCGACCTCGCGTCCCGTTTCACTTGCTAACTGGCCGAAAAAGCATGCGATACGTCGGCCCATGATCGACGTTTCGGAGCGGGATCGCGAGGTCGCCGCGCACGCGAGGATCAGCCCGACGGCCCACTACACCGGCTACACGTGGCTCGCGCACGGCCTCTCGCACCCCGCGTTCGCGACGTCGACGGGCCGCCTCCTCTACACGGCGCTCGTGCCGGCGAACCGCGCGCTCGCGTTCGCGCACCAGCCGAACCTCGACGGCATGCTGCTCGCGCGCCACCGCCTCATCGACGCGCTGCTCGAGGAGGCGATCGCCGCCGGCGAGATCGGCCAGGTCATCGAGGTCGCGTGCGGGCTGTCGCCGCGCGGCCACCGCTTCACCGCCACCCACGGCGACCGCCTGACCTACGTCGAGGCCGACCTGCCGGCGATGGCCGCGCGCAAGCGCGAGGTCCTCGCCCGGGCCGGCGGCGCCTCCGCCCACCACCGCGTCGTCGAGATCGACGCGCTGGCCGACGACGGCCCGCGCTCGCTGGGCGCGATCGCCGCCACCCTCGATCCGACCCGCGGCACGGCCATCATCACCGAGGGGCTCGTGAACTACTTCCCGCGCGACGCGGTGACGGCGATGTGGGCGCGCTTCGCCCGCGCCCTCGCCCGCTTCCCGCACGGCCGCTACCTGTCGGACCTGCACCTCGGCGGGGCCAACGGCCGGTTCGAGCGCGTCTTCGCCGGGCTGCTCGGCGCCTTCGTGCGCGGCCGCATCCACTTCCACTTCGACGGCGAGGCCGACGCGCTCGACGCGCTCGACGCGGCCGGCTTCGACGACGCCCAGCTCCGCCGCCCCGAGGAGCACGAGGAGCTGACCGGGCCGGTCGACGCCGCCAGCGCGCGGTTCGTCCGCATCCTCGACGCGTCGATCCGCCCGACGGTCGGCGAGGCCGCCGCCGGCCTCTGACCGCCGTGATACGCTCGCGCCGTGGTCGTCCGGCCGGGTCTCGGCGGCGGGCGGCGCGGGGGACGCGCCGGGGTGGCGGCCGCATGCCTCGCCGCCGCGCTGGCCGCGTGCAACCTCGACCGCGCCGAGCGGTGCGGCGACCTCGCCATCGCCGCCGGTGACGACCTCGCCTGCGCGACGCCCGGCTGGCTCGATCGCGCGTTCGACCTCCACGTCCCCGACGGCTGGGACGGCGCGTCGCCGCTGCCGGTCGTCCTCGTCTTCCACGGCGGCGGCGGCAACCGCGGCAGCACCGACCGCACGACCTGCCCCGGCGGCGACGCCGACAGCGACCGCTGCCTCTTCGCGCAGGCGCTCGCCCGCGGCTACGCCGTCATCGACCCCGACGGCACCGGCGGCCGGCCGCTGCGCGGGCTGCGAGCCTGGAACGCCGGCGGCGCGCCCGGCTGGGACTGCGTCGGCGGCGGCGCCTGCACGACCGACGTCGACGACGTCGGCTACGTCGAGGACGTGCTCGCCGAGGTCGGCCGCGCGCTGCCGCTCGATCCGCGCCGGCGCTACGCCACCGGCATCTCGAACGGCGGCGCGATGGCCCACCGGCTCGCCTGCCAGCTCGCGCCGCCGCTCGCCGCGATCGCGCCGGTCTCCGGCACGAACCAGTTCGCCGACACCGGGGGCGACTGCCCCGCGTCGCTCCCCGTGCTGCACGTCCACGGCACCGCCGATCCGTGCTGGAACTACGACGGCGCCGGCACCCACACCTGCATCGGCCCCGACGGGCGCAAGTCGTCGGTCGCGATGACGATGGAGGGCTGGCGGCTCCGCAACGGCTGCGCCGCGACGTTCGTCGACACGCCGCTCCCCGACGTCGACGCCGGCGACGGCGTCACCGCGACCTTGCGGGTGTGGGACGGCTGCGCCCAGGCCACCGAGCACCTCCGCCTCGACGGCGGCGGCCACACGTGGCCGGGCGGCTGGCAGTACCTCGACGTCGATCAGGTCGGACCGGTCGACCGCGACGTCGACAGCTCCATCATCCTCGACTTCTTCGACGCCCATGCCCTGCCCTGACCGCGCCCGCGCCGCGGCCACCGCGGCAGCCGCCGCCGCGGCCTTCCTCCTCGGAGCCTGCGGCTCGCTCACCAGCTACCGCACGGCCGAGCCGATCCCGCGCGGCCACTGGCAGCTCGACGTCGCCACCGACGTCGGCATGTTCGCCGACCGCGAGCTCGACACCCGCACGCCCGCCGCCCACGTCGAGCTCGCCGTCCGCCGCGGCCTCCGCCACGACACCGACGCCACCCTCAAGCTCTACGTGCCGGGCGTCGAGCTCGCCGTGCAGCACCGGGTCGCCGCCGGCCGCTGGCAATGGGCGGTCGCCGCCGCCGCCGGCCTCGATCGCACCCGCCAGGCCGCCGGCGAGACCGACGCCCTCTTCGGCCACCTCCGCCTGAACATCCTCGCGACCCGCCGCACCTCGGCGCGGTGGGCCTTCACCCTCGGCCCCGTCGTCACCGGCAGCGTCTTCGTCCCCGCCGGCGGCGGCCACGCGACCGGCCTGCTGGTCGGCGGCTTCGCGAGCGCCGCCCGCACCTTCGCCCGCTGCTGGCAGGTCATCCCCGAGCTCTCCGTCCACGTCTCCGCGGCCGGCGAGGTGCCGGTGCGCGGCACGGTCGTCCAGCTCGGCGCCGCCGTCGGCCGCCGCTTCTGATCGAGCGCCTGCGCACGGTGATCCGTGAAAAACGTCGATCTCCTTTCGCGAGAGGCGTATGGTGGATTCACATGCGGCACGTGAAAGGAGTCCTGTTCCTCGACTACGTGCGCATGCTGCGTAGTCACAAGGGGATCGACTGGACCCGCCACCTGCCGCGCGAGGATCACCCGTGGCTGGAGGAGCGGGTCGATCCGCGCGGCTGGTATCCGATGGCGTCGTTCGAGCGGTTCGGCGAGCTGATCCTCCGCTTCGTCGCGCGCAACGACCTGCAGGCGGTCCGCATGTGGGGGCGGCTGTCGGTCGATCTCCTCCGTTCGCTGCAGCCGGCGCTGGTCGAACCGGGCGACCCGATCGAGACGCTCAACCGGTTCCGCGTGCTGCGCGGGACCTACTTCGACTTCGAGGCGCTCGAGGTGCCGATGCTGCACGACGGCGAGGCGTCGATCATCATCCGTTACCACATGCGGCGGGTCGCGGAGGAAGCGGCGTCCGTGCAGACGATGGGCTTCTTCGAGCGGCTGCTCGAGACGTCGGGAGCGCACGACGTGGAGGCGGAGTTCGCGTCGCGCGCCTGGGTCGAGGACACGGCGACCTTGCTCCGCCTGCGCTGGACGGTCTGATCGTCGCCGGACGGATCGTCACAGATCCGTCACCGGGAGCCGTCAGCGGGAGCCGTCGCCGGGCGCGGCGCGTGCAGGGATCCGGCGGCAGCGATCGAACCGCGCGCGCGCCGAAAGGAAGGATCGCGCAACCGATCCGCCTTGGTCTATGCTGGGCCTCGGGGGTACTGAACACACCATGCGCAGCCTTCGATTGACCGCGTTCGCGTGCGGGTTCCTCGCGCTGGCTCTGGCGGGTTGCCCGGATCACCTCAATCCGATCGACTGCACGCAATGCTCCGATCACACGAGCTGCACGCCCGGGGTGTCGGTGACGTGCGAGTGCGAGGACGGCTTCGCCGGCGACGGCACCGCCGCCGGCACCGGCTGCATCGACGTGAACGAGTGCACGGCGGGCACCGCCGACTGCGCCGCGACCGCGACCTGCTCGAACACCGAGGGCGGCTTCGACTGCGACTGCCCGTCGGGCTACGCGGGTGACGGCACCGCCGCCGGCACCGGCTGCACCGACGTCGACGAGTGCTCCGACGGCACCGCCGAGTGCGCGGCGGCCGCCGACTGCACGAACACGCCGGGCGGCTACACCTGCGCGTGCCCCGACGGCTACACCGGCGACGGCTCGGCGAACGGCACCGGCTGCACCGACATCGACGAGTGCGCGACCGGCGCCGCGATGTGCGTGACCGCCGACGACGGCGGCACCTGCACGAACACGCCGGGCTCGTACACCTGCGGCTGCGACGAGGACAACGACGGCAACGGCGTGCCGACCGCGATCGGCGGCACCGGCTGCACGGAGAAGGCGACCAACCCGCGGCTGCTCGTCCCGCGCCGCATGGTCAACGACAAGACGCTGACCGTGCGCGCCGACATCCTCGACAACCTGGGCAAGGTCGACATCGCCGGCTGCTTCGACACCATCGGCCAGGTCCGCTTCACGCGCATCGCCGACAACGCCGACGTGCCGATCACCGTCACCGTCTTCGACGACTCGATCCCGGCGCCCGAGGACGGCATCCGCTTCTACCACGGCGAGGGCTCGGTCTCGTTCACGCTCGACGGCGGCGCCGCCGTGGCGCCCGGCGACTACCGGCTGTCGATCTCGGTCGGCGCGCTGCGGGCGAGCCGCATCATCCACGTGCTGTCGGCGCCGACCTGGCGCGTGATGCCGGCGACCCTGGCCGGCGACGATCTCACCTGGGGCCCGAACGAGAACATCCGCATCAGCCAGCACAACACGGAGGTGCCGGCCGGCCAGACGCTGACGATCAAGCCGGGCACGATCATCATGGTCGACACCACCGGCGGCCTCACCGACGGCACGCTCATCAACGTCAACGGCCAGATCGACGCCGAGGGCACGCTGGCGCGGCCGATCCACTTCTTCTCCGAGCGCGGCCCGGCGGCGATGACGCACGCGATCACCGACTCGCTGTCGAACCCGAACTCGTGGCGCGGCATCTTCTTCTTCAACAACGGCACGTCGCTGATGCAGCACATCGTGCTGACCGGCGCCGGCAACGGCGTCGTCGTCAGCCACCCGCGGCCGCCGATCCTCAACCTGTTCGGCACCCACAACCTGACCGTCGAGGACTCGGCGCTCGTCGACAGCACCGGCATGATGTTCCAGAGCCCGGGCACCGGCACGTACAACATCCGGCGCACCCTGGTGTCGCGCGTCGGCATCGGCGCCGAGTTCCTGTCGAGCGGCCACACGCTGCGCATCGAGGACACCTGGTGGACCGGCATCGGCCACGGCCCGACGACGCCGACCCGCATGGACGGCGACGGCGTCCACGTCGACGGCGCCGGCTCGAACCAGCTCATCAAGGGCTGCGTGATCGCCGACATCGGCGACGACTGCATCGATCAGAGCAACTCGAACTTCACGCTGCAGGACTCGATCCTCCACGCCTGCCACGACAAGGTCGTGAGCCTCACCAACGGCAGCATCACGGTGCACAACTCGCTGCTCTACGACGGCGCGTTCGGCATCCGCGGCACCGCGAGCGTCTACAACACGACGATCTCGGCGCCGGCGCCGATCGCGACGGTCGCCACGCTGCAGGAGAGCATCGTGTGGCCGCAGAGCGTGCCGACCTGCACGGGCACGGTGAACTACTCCATCGTCGGCAGCGCGGCCGATCTCGGCTGCGGGATGGGGAACCAGTCGGTCAACCCGCGGTTCGTCAACCCCGGCCAGTGCGACTACACGCCGGCGCCGGGCTCGCCCGCGCTGAACATGGGGCCGATGAACGGCCGCGTCGGCTGGCAGGGCTTCCCGTCGTGGTCGCTGCCGTGAGCTGAGCGGGGGCGCCCGCGGAGGCGTCGCTCGCTGGCCCGGTCGTGCCGCTCCTCGGGCCGCTCCTTCGGGCCGCTCGTACGCGACGGTCAGGGGGCGAGCGGCTTGCGGAGGCGGACGGCGAAGGCGGCGAGGTCGGCGCGCAGCGGGGCGGTGGCGGGCAGGCGCGCGACGACGGCGTCGCACGCGGCGGCCGCGCCGTAGCGGCAGGCCTGGTAGGCGGGACGGACGGCGGCTGGGA
>DASZXE010000939.1:0-1885 GCA_035546475.1 Kofleriaceae bacterium | reverse complement strand
TCGCCACCGCCGAGGCGGCGCAGGACGAGGCCGCCGATCGCGCCGGCCGCGCCGACGCCGCGCTCGCCGCCCACGACGGCGAGACCGAGGCGCTGGCCGCGCGCGACGCCGCCGAGGCCGCCGACGGCGACGGCTCCGACGAGGACGCCGCCGACTGACCCGCACCGTCGCGTGGTACACCCGCACGACGCATGACGGCCGCCGTCCACCCGCACCACCACGACGCGCCGCCCGCCATCGACCCCGACCGCGTCCGCTCGGTGATCGCGACCGACTGCGGCTCGACGACGACCAAGGCGATCCTGATCGAGAAGAACGAGCGCGGCGAGTACCGGCTCGCGTCGCGCGGCGAGGCGCCGACGACCGTCGAGGCGCCGGTCGAGGACGTCACCCACGGCGTCCTCAACGCCGTCCGCGAGATCCAGGAGCTGCGCGGCCGCCGCTTCCTCAGCGACGGCTCCGCCGCCCACCCGTACCGCGACGGCGCCCGCGGGCCGCACATCATCCGCCCCGAGCAGGACGGCGTCGGCACCGACCTCTACATCTCGACGTCGTCGGCGGGCGGCGGCCTGCAGATGATGGTCGCCGGCGTGGTCAAGAACATGACCGCCGAGAGCGCCGCCCGCGCCGCGCTCGGCGCCGGCGCGATCGTGATGGACTCGATCGCGATCAACGATCGCCGGCTGCCGCACGAGAAGATCGAGCGCATCCGCCAGCTCCGCCCCGACATGATCCTGGTCGCCGGCGGCACCGACGGCGGCACCCGCAAGCACGTCGTCGCGATCGCCGAGCTGCTGCGGGCCGCCCAGCCGCGCCCGCGCCTCGGCACCGCGTTCGACCTGCCGGTCATCTACGCCGGCAACCGCGACGTCCGGCCGGAGGTCGCCCGCCTGCTCGACGGCAAGGTCTCGCTGCAGTTCGTCGACAACCTGCGGCCGACGCTCGAGGAGGAGCGGCTCGGCCCCGCGCGCGACGCCATCCACGACCTCTTCATGGAGCACGTGATGGCCCAGGCGCCCGGCTACGGCAAGCTGATGACCTGGACCGACGTCCCGATCATGCCGACGCCGGGCGCGATGGGCCTCATCATCAAGGCGCTCGCCGACCGCGACCGGGTCGACGTCGTCGGCGTCGACATCGGCGGCGCCACCACCGACGTCTTCAGCGTCTTCGGCGGCGTCTTCAACCGCACCGTGTCGGCCAACCTCGGCATGTCGTACTCGGTGTCGAACGTGCTCGCCGAGGCCGGCATCGCCGACATCCAGCGGTGGGTGCCGTTCGATCTCCACGAGGCCGAGCTGCGCGACCGCATCGGCAACAAGATGATCCGGCCGACGACGATCCCGCAGACGCTCGACGAGCTGAAGATCGAGCAGGCGATCGCGCGCGAGGCGCTGCGGCTGTCGTTCGTCCAGCACAAGCAGTTCGCGGTCAAGCTCACCGGCGCCCAGCGCCAGCGCACCGTCGGCGACGCGTTCGCGCAGGGCGACGAGCACAGCCTGGTCGACATGATGGCGCTCGACCTCCTGGTCGGCTCGGGCGGCGTGCTCTCGCACGCGCCGCGCCGCGCGCAGTCGATGCTGATGATGATCGACGCGTTCCAGGTCGAGGGCGTGACCGAGCTCGCGGTCGACTCGATCTTCATGATGCCGCACCTCGGCGTGCTCTCGACGATCCATCCGGCCGCCGCCACCGAGGTCTTCGAGAAGGACTGCCTGGTGCGGCTCGGCACCTGCGTCGCGCCGGTCGCGGCCCACGGCCACGGCCACGGCCACGGCGAGCTGTGCACCGTCGAGCTGCGGCGTCCCGGCGGCGCCACGCAGACCGAGGCGATCCGCGCCGGCGACCTGCGGCTCCTGCCGCTCGGCGCCGCCGACGAGGTGCC
>DASZXE010000938.1:0-18577 GCA_035546475.1 Kofleriaceae bacterium | reverse complement strand
CCGGCGCGACGGCCGGCGGCGGCAGGACACCGGCGGGCAGGGCGGCGCGCTCGCCGAACGCGCGCAGGACCTGGGCGAGGTCGACGCCGAGCGCCTGCTTGAGCTGCTCGTTCGTCACCGCCGCGCTCGCCGCCAGGTTGCCGCCGCCGCGGGTCAGGCTCGCGTCGACGACGGTCAGCCGATCGACCTGCACGTCGCCGACCGTGCCCATCAGCGTCGACACCAGGTTCGACAGCTTCTGGGCGACGAAGATCTGGCGCGCGTTGTCGCCGGTGCGCTGCCAGGTCGACGCCAGGCTGCGGATCGCGGCCGCCTGCGCCTTGCCCTCCTCGACGATCTTCGACGAGATGCCGCGCGCCTGCGCCGTCATCTGCGCCTTCTTCGCCTCCGCCGGCTTGACCTTGTCGGCGATGAGCTGGAAGCGCACCTGCGCGAGCCGCGCCTTCTGCACCGCCAGGTCGGCGCGGGCCTTCGCCACCTGCGCCTGCACCTCGGCGCGCGACTCGGCCATCAGCGCGCCGGCGCGGGTCTGCGCCTCGGCGACGCGGCGCGCCGCCTCCGCCGTCGCCGTCGCGATGTCGGCCTCGATGCGGGCGATCTCGTACGTCTGCTGGTTCTCCGCCGATCGCTCGGCCGACTGCGCGTGGTTGTCGGCCTCCGCGATCCGCGACCGCATGAGCAGATCGGCCGACTGCTTGCGGCCGAGCGAGTCAAGGTAGCCCTTGTCGTCGGAGACGTGCTGGATCTTGAGCGTGTCGAGCTCGAGGCCGAGCCGCGCGAGGTCGGCGTCCGCCTCGTGCAGCAACTCCGCCGCGAACTTGTCGCGGTCGTGGTTGACCTCCTCGGGCGTCAAGGTCGCCAGCACGCCGCGCAGGTTGCCCTCGAGCGTCTCGCGCGCGACCTGCATGATCTCCTCGCGGCTGCGGCCGAGGAACCGCTCGACCGCGTTCGCCAGCGCGGTGGCCTGGCTCGACACCTTCACGTTGGCGACGCCCTGCACGTTGAGCGGGATGCCGCCCTTCGAGTACGCGCCCTGCACGCGCAGCTCGATGATCATGTTCGACAGGCTCATGCGATCGACGATCTCGATGAGCGGGATCCGCACGCTGCGGCCGCCCTGGATCACCCGGTAGCCGACGGTGCGGCCGCTGCCCTCGAGCTGGCGGTGGCGGCCGGAGAAGATGAGGACCTCGTTGGGCGGGCAGATGTACGTCAGGCGGGCGACCACGATGACGATGGTCAGCACCGCGAGCGCGGCGATGACGAGCAACACGACGATCAGGCTGGCCATGGCGTCCTCCTACCCGTTCCCGCTGGTGGTGGCCGGCGCGCCCGCGATGACGCGGGCGACGTCGATGCCGAGGGTGTTCGCGATCTCGCGGAACAGGGCGCCGACCGTCGCCGGGTAGGCGGCCGCGTACGACGCCAGCGTGCGGCCGTCGCCGCCGTCGAGCAGGTTGACCTGCGCGACCTTCAACTTGCGGGCCGCGCGCGCGACCTCGGCGAAGATGGTGTCGAGGTTCTGGAAGACGAACATGTCCATCGCCTTGCCGCCGCTCTCGCGCCAGGCGGCGGAGACCTCGGCGAGCGCGCCGGCCATCGCCTCGCCGTCGGCGGCGATCGGCGCCGCCTGGCCGGCGGCGAGCAGCTCGCGCACCTGCCGCTCGATCTCGGCCGGGATGGTGACCTCGGCCTCGAGGCGGAGCTGCTCGAGCTCGCCGCGGATCTGCTGCAGCTCCAGCTCGGCCTCGGCCTTGGCCTGGAGGCCGGCGGCGAGCGCCTTCTCCTCCTCGGCGCGGGCCTGGCCGTCGAGCTGCGCCTTGATCTGGCGCAGCTCGTTCTGCTTGCGCTGCACGGCGGTCTGCGCGTTCGTCGCGGCGACCTGCGCCCGCGCGCGCGCCGCGGCCTCCGCCTCCTCGGCGGCGCGCACCGCGTCGCTCTCGGCGACCTCGGCGACGCGGAGGATCTCGGCGATCCGCTTGCGGCCGAGGCTCTCGAGGTACTGGCGATCGTCGACGACGTGCTGGATCTTCAGCGTGTCGATCACGAGGCCGAGCTTCTGCAGGTCGGGGCCGGCCTGCTCGCCGAGGTGCTTGGCGAACTTGAGGCGATCCTCGTTGACCTCCTCGGGCGTCATCGTCGCCAGCACGCCGCGCAGGTGGCCCTCGAGCGTCTCCTTGGCGACGCGCGCGATCTCGGCCCGCTGCGCGCCGAGGAAGCGCTCGATCGCGTTGCCCATCGTGCGCTCGTCGGTCGACACCTTGATGTTGGCGACCGCGGTCACCGACAGCGGGATGCCGCCCTCGGAGTAGGCCCCCTGCACGCTCATCGGCACCGAGATGTTCGACACGTTCATGCGCACGACGTTCTCGACGATCGGTACCCGGATGCCGTAGCCGCCGTGCTTCACGCGGAAGCCGACCTCGCGGCCGTCCTCGGTGAGGTGCTTGCCGCCCGAGAAGATGAGGATCTCGTTCGGCCGGCAGATGTAGAGCAGGCCGCGCACGATCACGCTGATCACGAGCAGCAGCGCGAGCGCCGCGATCACGCCGATCAGGACCGGCAAGGGGACTTTGTCGAGCATGGCCGCAACCTCCGCGGCCGATACTCTCACCGCCGGGCGGGAGCGAACAGCCTTGAGCGCCGAACGGTTCGAAGGCCGTCCGGCACGTCAGACCGTTCGGTGCTCTAGCTGCCGGATGATGCCGCTTCGTTCCCCGTGGCGGCGTCAGCGTCGCCGGGCGACGCGACCACCTGCACGCGGCCACCGTCACCCTCGCCGACGATCATGACGCGCGCGCCGGCGGCGAGCCGCCGGTCCTCGTCGCTCTCGGCGATGAGATCGAAGACGCGGCCCTTCGCGCGCACGCGGACCTTGCCGATCGCGCCGGGCGCGATCGCGACCGTGACCTCGGCGGTCTCGCCGCGCAGGTCGGCGGCCTCGAGCTGGCTGGCGCCGCCGCCCCGCTGCGCGCGCCGCATCGCGACCACGACGCCGACGCCGGCGGCCCAGCCGAGGACGATCGCCGCGATCGCGACGACCGGCCGCGCGCCCGCGTGCACGTACGTGAGCACCGTGCCGGTCAACCCGCCGAAGCCGAGGAAGAACGTCCAGAACCGCAGCGACGCCACCGGGAACCACGCCCACGCGTCGCCGTGGCCGTGCGCGTGCCCCGCGCCGCCGTGGCCGCCGCCGGCGTGCAGGCCGCCATGCGCGCCGTCGCCGTGGCCGAGCACCAGCGACGCCACCAGCATCGTGCCTCCGAACGCCAGCGCCCCCAGGTAGATCGGCAGCATCGGCCTGTAGTGTCCCACCACGGCGGACGGCCGCAAGCGGTTCCGCCCGCCGAGCGAGCAGCCGTCGAGGAAGAGCGTCGCGTCGGCGGGGTCGGCGCGCTCCGCCGAGCTCCCACCGCAGGTTGGCCGCGTGTCGTCGTGTGTCGTCGTCCGAGCGAGGTCAGCGGCCGGCGCTCGCGGGTGACTCGACAGCCTCCGCGCGGTCGTCCGGCTGAAGGATCCGCTCGGCATGCACGGCGACATGATCCGTTGCAGCAAGCCCGAGCCGATCGACGACGGCGGCGGGTGCTGCGAGGGCGGCGCCCGCGCGCGCGCCGTCGGCACCGACCTCGGCCCCGGCGGGCTCGTCGGGCTCGTCGGGCTCGTCGGGCTCGTCGGCTTCGGCCGGCTCCTCCGCCGGCTCCGGGACGGCGGCCGGCACCGCCGCTCGTGAGTCGCTCGCCTCGCACTGATCGGGCCGCAGCGCGATGTCGCCCGGGCAGAAGGCGCCGACCGGCTGACACACCGCGGTCTCGTCGCACCAGCCGCAGCCGTCGATGGTGCAGACGTCGCACGCCCGATCCGTCTGGCAGTGCGCCTTGTTCTCGGTGCACCCGCCGACCGCGCCGACCGCGCCGACCGCGCCGACCGCGACCAGGAAGAGCGCGCGTCCGACCATGCTCCCAGTGTAGGCGCCGCGCCGCCGCCGGGCCCGCTCGATCAGCGCTTCACCGGGAACTTGGCCAGCTTGTACTGGAGCGTGCGCCGGTGCATCCCGAGCGCGCGCGCGGCCTTCGACACGTTGCCGTTGCACTCGCGCAGCACCCGCTCGATGTGCTCGCGCTCGACCTTGGCCAGCGACGGCACCTGGTAGCTCGGCTCGGCGCTGGCGACGTCGCCTTCGCCCTCGAACGCCGCGAGGATCTGGTCGGCATGGGCCGGCTTGGTCACGTAGTCGTGGGCGCCCAGCCGCATCGCCTCCACCGCGGTCGCGATGCTGCCGTAGCCGGTGACCACGACGACCTGGACGTCCGGCTGGAGCGCGCGCAGCGCCTCGACCACCGCCAGCCCGTTGGGCCCCGGCATGCGCAGGTCGATCACCGCGCGGTCGAGCCGCTGCTCGCGCGCGACGGCGATCGCGCCGGCGTGGTCGGCCGCCTGCAGCACCGTCAGGCCGCGCTCGGCGAACGCGCGGCCGAGCCGCTCGCGCAGGGGCGCGTCGTCGTCGACGATCAGGATGGTCGTCACCGCGCGGCCTCGAGCGGCATGCGGGCCCGGGCCCGCGTGCCGACGCCGGCCGTCGACTCGATCGCGAGCTGACCGCCGAGGCTCTCGAAGTAGACCCGCGCCAGGAAGACGCCGAGGCCGAGGCCGAGGCCCGGCGCCTTGGTGGTGAAGAACGGCTCGCCGACCTTGGCCAGCACGTCGGCCGGGATACCGGTCCCGTGGTCCTCGACCTCGATCGAGACCGCGCCGGCGTCGCGGCGGATCGCCAGCACGACCCGATCGCCGTCGCCGCTGGCGTCGAGCGCGTTCTGGACCAGCGCCACCACCGACTGCACCACCGGCGCGCCGGGCAGGGACAGCTCGCGCTCGATCCGGATGTCGACCTTGCCGGCGCGCGCCCCGAGCTGCGAGCGGATCTCGGCGGCGAGCTGGTCGGCGCCGAGGGTGTCGTCGGCCTCCGGCGCGGTCGCGCGGGCGGCGAGCTGGTGGAGGATCTGCTGGCAGCGGTCGACGCGGTCGAGGATCAGGTCGAGGTCGGCGGCGATCGGCGCGCCGTCGGTGAGCTCGCGGACCCGCAGGCAGGCCTCGTGGGCGGCCACCGCGATCGTCGACAGCGGGTTGTTGAGCTCGTGGGCCGCGCCGGCCGCGAGCGTCGCCAGCGAGGCGAGCCGGGCGTTGCGGGCGGCGGTCTCGCGCAGGGACGCGATCTGCTCGCGCTGGATCGCGATCGCCTGCGAGATCTTGCGGATGAAGAACGCGGTGAGCAGCGCCGCGATCACGAACGCGCCCCACATCCCCTGCAGGTGGGGGTTGAGGATGGGCGGCCCGGAGTAGTGGACGTGGGTCTCGCTGGGGACGACGAACAGCAGCGCGAACCCGACGATCGCCGCCGAGGCCACCGCGGTGGTCCAGCGCGCGCTCAGCACGACCGCCGACAGCGTGATGTAGACCAGGTACATCACGGTGAACGGGTTGGTCGCGCCGCCGAGCGCCGCGAGCTCGACGGTGAGGAGCACGATGTCGAGGAGCAGCGCGGCGCCCATCACCCGGTCGGGCGGCCAGCCGCGGCCGGCGGCCCGCGACACGAGCGCGTTGGACGCGCCGATGACGCCGACCGCCAGGGCGAACGGCCACCAGGCGACCGACGAGCCGAAGCCGAGCCGCAGGGTGGCGAGGACCGCGATCTGACCGACCACGAACAACCAGCGCAGCCGGATCAGCCAGGGCAGGGTGATGGTCGGTTCGAGGTCGAACATCGCGGCCGGTCCGCGCAACCTAACACCCACCGCCGCGGTTCCCCCCGCCGGGGCGCGGGTGCGAAAAAATACCCCAGCGGCGCGTCGACGCGGCACCTCGTCGCGCCGGCCGCCGGTCCGCGGCGTCGAGCGGGGCCCGCCCTCACGGCGATGGCGCGAACGGATCGGCCAGCGTCGGATCGGTGAGGAACGTCTGATCGGTCAGCGCGTCGAGGAAGGCGAGGAGGTCGGCCCGCTCCTGGTCGGTCAGCGTGAAGCCGCCGACGAACGGGCTCTTGTACGGGTTGCGCGCGCCGTCGCCGGCGTCGGGGCCGCTCTCGATCAGGCGGCCGCCGCGCTCGTAGAGGCGGAGGACCTCGTCGAGCGTGGCGACGCTGCCGTCGTGCATGTACGGCCCGGTGACCGCGACGTTGCGCAGGGTCGGCGGCTTGTACCGTCCGTGGTCGGCGGCGAGCTGGGTCTCCTCGAACAGGCCGTCGTCGCGCGGCGGATAGGCGCCGGTGCCGCCGACGTTGTAGAGCCCGGTGTTGAAGAACACGCGGCTCGGCTCGCCGAGCGTCGCGTGATCGACGGCGAGCGTGAAGTTGAAGCTGCCGTGGCAGTGGTGGCACTCGAGCCGCTCGGAGAAGAACAGGTTCTCGCCGCGCACCGCCGACGCCGACACCGCGCCGGTGTCGCCGCGCCCGTAGCGGTCCATCGGCGCATCGCCAGAGATCAGCCGCCGCTCGAAGGCGGCGATCGCGGCGACGACGTGATCGAGGTCGATCGGGTCGTCCTCGCCCGGGAAGGCGGCCGCGAACATCGACGGGTAGCGGGCGTCGGCGCGCAGCCGGCCGAGCACCTCGTCCTCGTGGCCGCTGATGCCCAGCTCGACCGGGTGGTCGCCGAACATCGGCACCGGCGCCTGCTGCTCGAGCGTGACCAGCGTGGCGTTGGCCCACGTCTGGCTCGGGTTGTAGGCGACGTTGGTCAGCGTGGCCGCGTTGCGTCGCAGCACGCTGCCGGTCGAGCCGGACGGCGTGACCCGCCCGTCGGTGAAGGCGCGCGCCTGCTGGTGGCACGACGCGCAGGCCTGGGTGCCGTTGCCCGACAGCCGCACGTCGTAGAAGAGGTAGCGCCCCAGCTCCGCGAGCTCGGGCGTGAGCCGCTGCCCGGCCGGCAGGCGCGGCACCGGGAAGCCCGGCGGCAGCGCGAACGGCCACGGCGGCGGCGGGGCCGCGTCGACGCCGCCGTCGGCGTCGGCGCCTCCGAGGTCGTCGCCGCCACAGCCGGCCGCCAGCACCGCCGCCAGGATCAGCGCCCGCGCGGTCATCGCAGCGTGAAGAGGCGCTGCGCGAGCGGCGGGTTGGTGCCGTAGGCGAGGCCGAGCTTGGGGAAGATCGTGTCGCACTCGGGATCGCCCGGGAACGACATGCAGCCGGGCGCCGTGTCGGTCGTGTTGTGCGACACGTTGACGTCGGTCAACACGCGCGCGATGTCGGTGACGACCGTGCTGGTGCCGGGGGTGAAGCCCGCCAGCCGCACGTCGATGAGGTTCGGGCTGTCGCACGGCGCGGTCGGCGGCATCGTGCCGGTCGTGTTGCAGCCGGTCGAGCCGACGTGGAGGTTGAAGCCGAGGCCGTTGACCACCCCGTCGACCTTGAGGAACTTGTAGCCGGCGCTCCACGACCAGTACATGGCCGGGACGTCGAGCGGCGAGGTGGCGGTGGTCGCGTCGAGGTGGTCCTGCGCGAACGGCACGCCGACCGTGAAGGCGACGCCCGTGTAGGTCCCAGGCGGGACGGTGCCGGTCAGCGCGGTGTGGGTGCCGGCCGAGCCCATCTGACAGGCCGCCGTTCCATCCTCGAAGTCGAGGAGCGCGATCCCGTCGGCCGACTGCCACTGATCGACGTCGAGCGTGACCGGCGTGTCGCCGGCCGGACCGAACAGGCGCACGTCGTGGACGTAGAAGCGGAAGTCGGCGCCCTGGTACGGCGAGGCGTTGGCGCCGACGCCGGTGTAGGTCTGGCCGCAGACGAACGGCATGCCGCCGACCTCGGCGGCGAACGCGATCGAGATCGCCTGCACCGGCGGCGCGTCGGGCGCGGCGTCGACGCCCGGCGTGGCGCCGTCGTCACCGCCGCAGGCGG
Source organism: Kofleriaceae bacterium (assembly GCA_035546475.1). Taxonomy (GTDB): domain Bacteria; phylum Myxococcota_A; class Polyangia; order Haliangiales; family Haliangiaceae; genus UBA2376. Next base: position 10,689 of record DASZXE010000938.1, on the reverse strand, counting down.
CGAGCGCGGCGAAGCCGAGGACGAGCGCGCGCATCAGTGCAGCACCAGGCCGGGCGGCAGCAGCTCGCACGGCAGGCCGGTGGTCGGGCGGGGCAGATCGGTGGGCCGGTCCAGGCACGGCGCCAGGCTCGCGGGCGCCGCGTCGGGGCCGGCGTCGATCGGCGTCGCGGCGTCGATCGCGGCCGCGGCATCGCCGGGCGCCGTGCCGCGGTTGTCGCCGCAGGCGCCGAACGCGAGCAGCCCGGCGGCGAGGAGCAAGGGGCGGAGCAGGTTGCGGGGCATGGTGGGCTCCGCGCTCAGTACTTGACCCAGATGACGTCGTCGGGGTGAACGCCGCCGGTCAGCGCGGTGACGCCCTCGGTGTGGTTGATCTGGTCCATCGTCGCCGGGTTGATGCTGTAGGCGGCGCTGCCCTTCCACACGATCAGCGCGTCGGAGAAGAAGAGCGACAGGTCGGGGATGTGGGTGTTCTCGCCGATCGTGTACTGGTTCCACCCGGGCAGGCGGGCGCCGACCACGTTCAGCACCGGCGCGGGCTCGCCTTCGTCGCCGGGCAGCGCCACCCAGTCGACCACGGTCGTGCCGGTGGCGGTCTTGCAGGTCTGGTGCGCGCGGAAGTAGACCTGCGAGAACGGGTTGTTCGGCGGCTTGAGGCGGAGCTGGACCGTGTAGAAGTCGTCGTCGGCGGCGAGCACGTCGGCGTCGGCCTTCGTGAAGGTCACCGAGGTGACGTTGCCGCTGCCGTCCTTCTGGACCGTCACCTTGCCGAACGCGCTCGGCAACGCGCGCACCGAGGTGATACCGGCGGGGATCTCGATCTGCAGCGAGTAGGTGTCGAGGTTGGGATCGCCGATGATCGCGGCCGGGCAACCGTGGGCGATCTGGAAGGTGACCACCTGGGTCACGTTGGCGATCGCGGGACCGGACGCGACGGTGACGTGGGCCGAGGCGTCGTGGGCACCGACGGCGGCCGCGGCGGCGCAGAGCGAGAACGCGAGAGAACGGTTCATGGGGTGACTCCTTGGGGGCCCAACCTTAGGGGGCCCATGGGTCGCTCGCGGTGCGATGGATTTGCGCACCGGTGCGGTGGAATTGCGCACCCGGCCGCGGACGGCGGCGTCAGGGTCGTGGCCTCGGCCAGACCAGCCGGCCGGGCGCGTCGGGCATGCCGGTGGCCTGATGGGTGCCCTGCTCGGTGTGGCAACTGTTGCAGTCGCCGGAGTCCTGCGCGGTGGTCATCTCGCGGGTGAGGCCGTTGGCGACCAGCCGCGCGGTGTACGGCACCGCGACGCCCGCGGCGGTGCCGGTCGAGCTGAAGTTGCCGCTCGCTGACGGCCTCAGCGTCATGGTCACCGCGCCGTGCTCGTCGAGGATCTCGATGCGCGCGCCCTCCGGCGGGGCCGAGTCGCACAGGTCCTCCTCGTGGTAGTCGGGGTAGACCGTGCCGGCGAAGAAGTAGGCGAGCTGCGGCGTCGAGAGCTGGTGGCACGCGCGGCACGGGCGCCCGGGGTTCATGTCGATGCTGCCGGTGTCGCCCTGCATCCAGTGCTGGCCGCTGGCGCAGGTGGTCGGCGCCGGCCGCGCCGCGATCGCCCCGCAGGTGCCGGCGGGCGTGCCGGCGGTGAGCCAGGCGTCGAGCACGGCGCGCTGCCCGTCGGAGAGCGGCGGCTCCGAGCGCGGCGGCATCGGCAGGACGGTGTCGCGCAGGCGCGCGGCGGTGCGGGTCGCGAGATCCTCGCCGTCGACCGTCGACGGCGCGCGGAAGTCGAGGCGGTGGGTGAGCGACGACGGCGCGCCGGCGACCGGCGGCGACGAGTGGCAGGGCGTGCACGCGTCCTCGAGGACGGCGCGGACGTCGCACGGCAGCTCGTCGGGGCCGGGATCGGCGTCGATGGCCGCGTCGGCGGGGCCGGCGCCGTCGTCGCCGCACGCGACCGCCGCGACCGCCGCGATGGCCGCGACCGTGGCAGCGCCCGAGGGAGCGGCGGCGGCCAGCGCGAGGGCCAGGGTGGATGGGCGCGGGCGGCGGAGCACACGATCGCATCGCACGGCCCGTCGTGCGGCCGCCTGCGCAATATTCACGCACCCCGCCGCGGCCGCCGTCAGGTCAGAGGTCGTAGCCGATCATGGTGCGGAACCAGACCTTGCCGTACGGCTCGCCGGGCGCGAGCTCGTGGCCGGTGTCGGTGACGCGGCCGTAGGCGCCGACCGTCCACCAGACCTTCGCGAAGCTCGCCATGATCGCCGGGCCGACGTAGTACGCGGGGCCGAGGCCGAACGTGCGGGTCGCCGGCGCCGGGTTCGTCGGGTACTCGCCGCGCAGCCAGCTATCGATCCCGAGGTGGACCTTCGGCGACAGCTCGTAGCTCGCGCCGAGCGTCGGATTGAGCACCACGTCGCGCTGGTGCTCGCCGGTCGCCGGGTCGCGCGCGAAGTACAGCTCGTACTCCGCCCACAGGTTCGCCGCGACCCGCAGCCGGCCGAAGCGCCGCTCGAGCAGCAGCTTGCCCTCGACCTCGACCTCGCGCTCGTTCTCGCTCAGCTCGCCGTAGACGCCGACGTCGACCGGCCAGGCGCCCGCCGGCGCGAACGTGTAGCGCAGGCGCTGCTTGGCGCCGTTCGCGTCGAACAGCTTGGCCTGGTTCGCGATCAGCTCGGGGCTGATCGTCGGCTGGTACGTGATGTAGAGCGCCAGCTCGAGGCGCTCGGCGACGCCGAGCTCGAGCTCGGTCTGGAACGCGCTCGCCAGGTAATAGCCGGGCAGGCCGGTGCTCGGATCGAGGCCGACCAGCGGGACCAGATCGACCGTCTGCTCGAGCTCGGCGGTGCCGGGCGCCAGCGTGTCGGTCGTGTACGTGAACGGCAGCACGCGCGGGTTCGCCGACGCGGCCGTCGTCGACAGCGTGGTCGACGCCGTCGCCGCGGCGAGCGCCGGCAGCAGGACGAGCTTCTTCATCGCGCTCCCTGGAAGCTCGCGAGCTGCAGCTTCGGCGAGCAGATGTAGTCGTTGGCGGCGCACTGCGCGTGGCAACTGTTGCAGCCGTTCGGATCGCCGCCGTAGGTGTCGCCGAGCGGCGGGCCGAGGCCGCGCCACAGGTAGCGGACCGACGGCGTCTCCGTCAGCTCGAAGAACTCCCAGTCGTGCGCGCCCGCCGCGTTGTAGTCGCCGCCGCGCTTCACGCTCGCGAAGATCTTGCCGCTGTCGGTGCGGACCTCGACGACGATGGTGCCGATCGGGAACTCCGTCGAGCCGGCCGGCGGGAGCCGGTTGAGGAACTGGTCGCGCGGCCCGGCGACGCCGGCGGGCAGCACGCCGCCCGGATCCTCGAGGTCGTCGTGGACCATCGTCCAGGTGCGGAACGGCGCGAACGAGTTGTTGAAGGCGATGAAGGTGTCGCCGGGGTCGGGGCTGCCGCCCGGGTCGGTGCAGGCGGCGCCCGCCAGCGCGGCGACGATCGTGAAGGTGAGCGCGCGCATCACGGCTCGAACTGCGGGAAGCCGAGCTCGACCGCGGCCTGGTTCATCTCGAACACGATCGAGCCGTCCCTGGTCGGATCGACCGCCTCGTGGACCCCCTTCCACATCGTCCCGAACGGCGTCGCGAGGTCGGCGGCGCTGGGCGCGTCGGAGCTCCACGTCGCCGGCACCGGCGGCAGCGCGTCCCCGCTGGCGGCGCCGTAGAGGGCCGCGAGATCGGCGAAGCCGACCTGGAGCTGATCGTCGACGTCGCCCCCCTTCGACCGCACCCACGGCTGGAAGAGGTCGTAGATCGCGGTGGTGCCGGCGAGGTTGGTGCGCAGGTCGAACAGCGTCCAGTTCGCGTAGCGCGACTCCTCCTCGCCGGTCGCCGCCAGGTTGACCTTCTCCTTCTGCTCGTTCATCAGGCCGATGAGCCCTTGGAAGGCGGCGCCGGCGTCGATGTTCGACGGCGTCCACTCGTCGTGGAGCTGCTGCGCGTCGTCGATCAGCTTCTGGCACAGCTTCGCCTTGAAGTCGCTCGCCTCCTGCGCGGTGGCGGGCCAGGCGGCCGCCTGGTAGCCGGGCAGCATCGCCTCGAAGTCGATCACCTCCTGGCGCGTCGTCGGCGCGAACAGGATCCGCTCGATCGCGTGCATGCCGGTGACGCCGTGGTCGTCGAACAGGTCCTGGTCGCCCGTCGGTCCGAGCGCGGCGAGGAAGCCGTCGTAGCGCTCGTCCATCGACACGTCCTCGGCGGGGAAGATCGGCGCGGTCGCCCCCTCGACGTGCTCGTAGCCGGTGCGCGCGGCGCGCCACGCCTCCGTCATCGCCGCGATCGCGGCGGCGTCGGTGGTGGCGTCCCAGGCGTGGTCGGGCGCCGCCGCCTGCAGGGCCTTCGCCGCGTCGACGAGGTGCTGGAGATCGACCTCGATCGAGTCGTGCATGCCGGCGACGACGTCCTGCTGGTAGTCGGCGTCGGACGTCCCGCCGCAGGCCGCGGCGAACAGGAGGAGCGCGATGGACTTCTTCATGGTTCCTCGGGGTGGCGCTACAGCGCCTCGACGTACGCGACCAGCGCGTCGCGATCGGCCGGCGAGAGCGCGTCGAAGGCGGCGACCGAGCCCGCGGCCTCGCCGCCGTGCGCGCGGATCGCGTCGGTGACCGTCGAGGCGCGGCCGTCGTGCAGGTAGAGCTTGCTGAACCGCAGGCCGATGAGCGGCGCCGTGCGCCAGGTCCGCGAGTCGCCGCCGCCGTCGGTCATGCCGTCGGCGAGGCCGTCGCCCATGTCGTGCAGCAGGAGGTCGGTGAAGACCGGCGCGTCGAGGTCGGCGAGCTGCGGGATCGGGTAGTCGGCGCGCGTGTGCAGCGACGGCGTGTGGCAGCCCGAGCACGCGACCTGATCGAACAGCGCCGCGCCGCGGTCGGTCAGCCCGACGCGCCGCGGGATCGCGATCCGCCGCAGGTAGAAGGCGACGCGATCGACGTGCGCCTGATCGAGATCGACGCCGGCGCGCAGATCGTCGGCGAGGCCGTCGGGGTTCGCCGGCTCGGCGGGGCGCATCGGCGTCGTCAGCCCCATGTCGCCCTGGAACGCGTCGGCGGTGAAGTCGTCGAGCGTCGCGACCCGGGCCTTGAGCCCGAACCGGCCGATCACCGGATCGCCGGTCTGGTAGCTCGAGAAGCCGTCGCCGCTCGGCACCGACGCGAACGTCGCCGTCGCCAGCCGGCCGTGGATGCCGTCGGTGCGCGCGGCCTCCTCCGCCGCCACCCGCCGCAGCTCGTCGTCGGACACCGCCTCCAGGTAGCCGCGGCCGAACACCGGCGGCCCGAGCCGGATCGTCACCAGCACCTCGGGGACCATCGGCGCGACCAGCGGCGTCATCGCGCCGGCCGACAGGCCCTGGCGGATCGTGTGGCCGTACGGCAGGGCCGATTGATCGGGCGACGCGGTGACGCCGTCCTCCTCGACGATCGCCATCTTCTGCACGAGCCCGGGCCCGCGCGAGCCGTCGCCGTGGCAGGCGCCGCACGAGGTGCGGATGAAGTACGGGCCGAGGCCGTCGACGGGGCGGAACGGCAGGTCGAAGGCATCGTCGCCGCGCTCGAACTCGGCGACGTCGGCGGCGGACAGGCCGTCGATCGGGACGTCCGAGGCGTTCGTGATCGTCGACGGCGGATCGCCGGACGGACCGCCGTCGTCGACGCACGCGGGCACCAGCGCCGCGCCGACAAGGATTATGAAAACCATTTTCATATTCAAGCCAACTACTAGAGCAACGCCGACGCGGTGTCAATCGCCCGGGCCCCGCGCCCTGAACGATTTTGAAAATCTGTTTCAATCACGCCGGACCCCCGCGCCGGAGGATTTTCGCGGTGGCGCTAAATTCCAGAGGTGAAACGGATGGTTATGACCCCGGATCCTGTCCCCGGGCGTCGAGGCGGCGCTGGACGAGCGCGCGCAGCTCGTCCACCGGCACCGGCTTCTCGAACCAGAGGTTCGGCACCACCGCGAGGAAGTCCGCGATGCGCGCGTTCATCGCGCCGCCGGTGACGAACACGACCCGCCGCGCCACCTCCGGATGCTCCGCCGCCAGCCGCTGGTACAGCTCCATGCCGGTCATCGACGGCATCATCATGTCGCTCAGCAGCAGGTCGAAGCGCGCGCCGCCGTCGATCAGCGCGAGCGCCTCGGCCGCGCCGGTCACGCAGACGACGTCGTGGTCGCGCAGCACCCGCTTCATCGCCTTCAGGATCAGCGGCTCGTCGTCGACGACCAGGATGCGGCCGCGCCGCTCGTCGCCCGTGGTCGGGATCCGCGACGAGCCCTTCGCGGTCGTCACCGCCGCCGGCAGCCGCAGCCGGAACGTCGAGCCGCGGCCCGGCGCGCTGTCGACCTCGAGCCGGCCGCCCGCCGACGTCACGATGCCGTGGCAGATCGCGAGCCCGAGGCCGGTGCCGGCCCCGACCTCCTTCGTCGTGTAGAACGGATCGAAGATCCGCGCGACGACGTCCGGCGCCATCCCGCAGCCGGTGTCGATCACCTCGAGCACGACGTCGCCGGCGTCGCGGCGGCTGCGCAGCGTGATCGAGTTGTCGTCGACGTGGCCGGGCGCGATGGCGTGGGCGGCGTTGACCACCCGGTTGACGACGACCTGGCCGAGCCGGGTCTCGTCGAGCTGCACGCGCGCCCCGCCGGCGACGTCGGTGATCACCCGCGCGCGGTAGCGCACCTCGTTCGCCGTCGAGCGCAGGGCCCACCGGATCGCCTCGCCGAGGTCCGCCTCGCCGGCGGTCGCGGTGCCCGGCCGCGAGAACGCCTTCAGGTCGGCGACGATCTGGCGGATCCGCGCCGCCGCCGACGTCACCTCGGCCAGCGCCTCGGCGGCAGCCGCCAGCCCGCGCGCGTCGCCGGCGCCGCGCGCCTGCGCCTCCAGCTCCGCCTGCACGACCGCGGTGTTGGTCATCACCACCGCCAGCGGGTTGTTGATCTCGTGGGCGACCCCGGCCGCCATCGTGCCGAGCGCCGACAGCCGGTCGCTCAGCTCGAGCTGCTTCTGCAGCAGCGCCTGCTCGCGGTCGCGCTCGCGGAGCTGGCGCTCGAGCTCGTGCTTGTGCAGCGAGATCTCGATGACGCTGCGCAGATCGGTCGACCGCACCGGCTTGGTGAGGAAGCCGTACGGCGCGGTCTGCTGCGCGCGGCGCAGGGTCGCGTCGTCGGCGTGCGCGGTCAGGTAGACGATCGGCACGTCGAAGCGATCGCGCAGGAGCGTCGCGGTCTCGATGCCGTCGTGGACGCCGCGGAGGCGGACGTCCATGAGCACGATGTCGGGCCGGCGCGCCGCCGCGCAGCGCACCGCCTGATCGCTCGACGTCGCGATCGCGAACGCCTGATAGCCCAGCTCGTCGAGCCGCTCGCGCAGATCGTCGGCGACCACCACCTCGTCCTCGACGATCAGTACCGACGGCACGCGGTTGTGGAGCATGGCTTCGCCACGGCGAGCCGCAGGCTGCCGCGCCCGCGAGCGTAGACCACCGCGGCGGCGCGCGCGCGCGCACGCCACCGACTTCGTGCTCGGTGTTTCTCCTCGCCGCGCGGGTATTATGGCCGCGGCGGGCTGAACGCAGCTACTGCGGCAGCGGCGGGCCGGACGCGGGCGCGGCGGTGGCGGGCAGCTTCGCGATCGCGCTCCTGGCGTCCTTCGCGCGGCCGCTGTCGGGGAACTTCGTCGCGAGCTCGCTCCACGTCTGGCGCGCGCGGTCGGGCATGCCGACCTTGAGGTACGCCTTGCCGAGCAGCCACATGCCGTCGACGTCGTGGCCGGTGCCCGGGTAGCGCTCGAGCATGCGGCGCAGCCGCAGCACGGTGCCCATCGGCTTGCCGCGATCCCAGTAGTAGCGGGCGACGTACCACTCGTGATCGGCGAGCCGGCGGCCCACCTTCACCAGCAGCTCCTCGCCGCGCTTGCGGTACGGCGAGTCGGGGAACTTCTCGAGGAAGTGGCGCAGCTCCGCCTCGGCCTCCTCCGTCGCGCTCTGGTCCTTCTCGTACGACGGCGGCAGGATCCACAGATCGCCGGGCAGCTCGGCGACGTACGCCTCGGCCACGCGCAGGCTGGTGTAGCCGTTCACCACCATCTCGTGCGTGGGGTGCAGCGTCGCGAACGCGCGGTAGTCGTCGATCGCGTTCAGGTGCTCGTCGGCGCCGAACTCGGCGTCGGCCAGCCGCAGCTCGGCGAGCACCGCGTAGCGCGAGTACGGGAACCGGCTCTTGATGAAGGAGAAGTACTTGGCGGCGGCGGTCCAGTCCTTGGACGCCAGCTCCGCCATGCCGCGGTCGTAGTTGGTCGGCGCCGAGACCGAGTAGTCGACGGCGCCGGGGGCGTTCTTGCCGCCGCAGCTGGCGGCGCCGGCGCTGCCGATCGCCAGCGCCAGGCCGGCCACCAGGGAGCCGAGCCGGATCAACCGACCGCCGAATCGAGACGTGCTCCGCGGAATCATTGAGGAAGTGGGCATGTGTACACCGGCGGTCGAGCCCGGTCAAACGGATTGGACTGGCCGACCCGCCGATCGGTTGCCGCCGCGCGTGCGCTGTGGCTCCATCGCCCGATGCAGCACGCGCTGAAGGGGACTCCTGCGCTCGGCCTCGTCTTCGCCGCCGTGTCCGCCGGGGCCTGCGGCGGCGGCCCGAAGATGCACACGATCACGATCGCGCCGCCGCCGGCGCCGATGACGAAGGGCACGCTCGCCGGCCCGCTGTGCGGCGCCGACAAGTGCACGTGCCGCGATCCGTCCGCGCCCGCCGACGGCGGCGCCGGCGTGCCGGCCGACGGCCTCAAGCGCTTCGAGGTCCACGTCGGCCCGATCGAGCACGACCTGTGGGTGACGATCGACGACACCGTCCTCTACAAGAGCGAGGCGCGCGCGGAGGAGTGCTTCTACGTCGACCTCGCGCCCGGCGAGCACGCGGTGACGATCCGCGCCCACCACGACGGCGGGATCTCGGCGGCCGTGCAGCTCCGCGAGTACGCCGCGGCGACGCAGAGCTGGTACGACACCTACGACTTCTCGTGCGGCGTGCCCGGCGTCTGCGCCGCCGACGACCTCGACGCCTACAAGGCGAGCCTGTCGAAGTACCCGCGCGGCATCCACGACCCGTGCGGCTCGGTGAAGATCCGCGGCCTGACGTGGGACACCGGCGTCGCGCCCGATCAGGTCCACCCGAACGACCTCGCGCTCGGGCTGACGCTCGCGATCTACAAGTTCCCGCCCAAGGCGCCGCACGGCGATCCGAGCTGCGCGACCAGCTACGACGCGCTCTAGGCGACCAGCGCCGGATCCTCGGGCGCGCCGAGCTCGACGTAGATCCGCTTGAGGAACGGCAGCTCCGCCCGCAGCCGCGCCTCGACGACGTCGACGAGCTGCGTGGTGTCCTTCACCTTCGCCTCGTCGTCGACGACGATCTTCATCCCGACCAGCACCTCCTCGGGGCCGAGGTGCATCGTGCGCAGGTGGACGATCCGCTGCACGCCCGGCGTCGTCTGGATGAGCTCGATCATCCGCGCGCGCTGCGCCGCCGTCACCGACTGGCCGATGAGCAGCTCCTTCGTCTTGCGCGCCACGAAGTACGCCACCGCGAACAGCGTGGCGCCGACCACGATCGAACCGACACCGTCCCACACCTGGTTGCCGGTGACCTGCGTGAGGAGGAGCCCTCCGAGCGCGGCTGACAGGCCGATGAGCGCGGCGACGTCCTCGAACAGCACGATGATGATCACCGCGTCGCGCGCCTCGTCGATCGTCTGGCGGAGGGTCCGACCGGCCTTGACGTGACGGAACTCACCGACGGCGGCGCTGAGCGAGAACAGCTCGAGCGCGATCGACACGCCGAGCACCGCGTAGGCGACGGCGCGATCGCCGATCTGCCCCGACGGGTGCAGCACCTTGTGCACGCCCTCGTACATCGAGAAGGTCGCGCCGACGGTGAACAGCGACACCGCGACGATGAACGCCCAGAAGTAGCGCTCCGACGCATATCCGAACTCGTGGATCGCGTCCTCGCGCCGCTGCGACCGACGCATGCCGAGCAGGAGGAAGATCTGGTTGCCGCTGTCGGCGAGCGAGTGCACCGCCTCGGCGAGCATCGACGCCGAGCGCGAGAGGAACGCCGCCACGAATTTGGCGATCGCGATGCCGAGGTTGGCGGCGAGCGCCTTGATGACGACCGACGTGGAGCCGCTGGCCATGTTCGCTGCGAGCCTAACCTCGACCGGGGCGCGCGGGTCATCGTTTGGGCCACTGCGTGTGCGGACGCGCGCCACCCGACGCGTGGGCGACGTCGTGCGTGCGCTGCGCGACCACGCGCGGGCCGCTCGCGGTCGTCGACACCCGAGCGCGAACGTTTTCGTGAATTCACGTTCAGATCGTCGACGAGAGTTGATACGGTGCGGGTCGCCAGGAGGGGCAGTAATGAAGTTGTTCGATCTGTTGCTCGTGTCCGCGTTCATCGCGCCCGCGCTTGCCTGTCAGGGAGACAAGGGCACCATCGGCGCCACGGGCGCACAGGGTCCCGCCGGTCCCGCCGGCGCGCAGGGTCCCGCCGGTCCCGCCGGTCCCGCCGGTCCCGCCGGCGCGCAGGGCCCCGCCGGCCCCGTCGGTCCGCAAGGAGACGTCGGCCCCGCCGGTCCGCAGGGACCGCAGGGCGATCCGGGCGCCGCCGGCATCCGCGGCCCC
>DASZXE010000937.1:0-3754 GCA_035546475.1 Kofleriaceae bacterium | reverse complement strand
CGTCCACCTCGCCGGCGGCGTCGGCCAGGCCGGCGACGTCTACGAGCGCCACGCCGACGCCGTCGCCGAGCTCGTCGTGCGCGGCGAGTCGGCCGCCGCGCACCTCGACGCGACGCCCGGCGGCGCGCGCGCCCCGGCCCCCGCGCCGGCGGTCCAGCGCGACGTCGAGCACGAGGTCCAGCCGCAGCAGCCGGTCGACGGCGTCCACGACTACGTCGGGCAGCTCGACGCCGCCGTGCAGAAGGCCTACATGTTCGTGCTGCACGTCCCCGATCTCGGCCCGTACAAGGACCTCGACGGCTACACGCAGCAGTGGGCGGAGACGTGGGAGCTGCACACGAAGGGCACGCCCCACCCGATGATGGCGGCCCATTTCGGCTACGCCGTCGAGTCGCTGACGACGCTCGTCTACCTGCCACCGCAGCCGCCGGGCATGGCGCTCGAGCTGCAAGGTCCGCGCGGCGCGACCCGCCCCGACGTCATCCTCAAGCGCGGCGTCGAGGACGTCGCGTGGATGGACATCACCGCCAAGGACAGCGCCGGTCACATCTGGAACAAGGACGGATGGGACCGCCAGACCTTCCACCTCGCCGAGGTCTCGTACCCGAAGATGCAGCCGCACCTGTTCAACCCCACGCCCGGCTACAAGGACGACGTCGATCCCGAGGCGTTCGCGCGCCGCCGCGCGTTCGCCAACTACCTCATGGACCTGCGGCGCCAGGTCTGGTGGGAGCTCGGCAAGCAGTTCAAGGCGAAGCGGGGCGGAGACCGGGTGCTGCGCGAGCAGACGCTGCCGGGCCTCGTCCTGACCAAGCTGGCGGCGTACTTCCACGTGCCGCTCGACCGGCCGACCGCGGCGAGCGTGCTGCACGTGATGGGCGTCAACCCGATGACCCACTGCCTCGACAACTCCGTCAGCCAGGCGCGCGGCATCGCGTTCCTCATGCAGCACGATCCGAACCTGCCGTCGATCCAGATCCCGGAGAAGGACGGCATCCCGCAGCTCGTGCTGCCGCACGACTTCAGGGAGCGGCTGGAGCAGCTCGAGGAGATGGAGCGGCGCGGGCTGTTCGGCCCGCCCGAGCTGCCCGCCGAGGAGAACGTGGCGGAGGAGCAGCAGCTCGTCGCGGTGGGCGAGGAGGACGAGCAGCCTGGCGTCGACGACCAGGCGCTCGCGATCCCGGAGCAGAGCTTCGAGCTGATGCTGCCGACGCTCGACGTGCCGGAGCAGGCGCTCGGCCTGCTGAACGACTACCTCCTGCAGCACCAGCTCGGGTTCGCGGTGAACCTCGATATCGGCTACCTGAACAGCCAGATCTTCGTCGAGCCGGGGGCGCAGTTCGTGCCCACGCTGCGGCAGGCCCTGCGCGAGCTGCAGAACGAGGCGCGCCGGCGCGAGACGCCCGACGAGCGGCGGGAGCGGCGGCGCGCGCAGTGGAAGGCGACGTTCAAGCTGACGCCGAGCCGGCGGCGGCTTGGCGGTGCGGCGCCGCGGCGGCCGCAGCTCGGCGCGCCGCAGCAGGGCGGCCCCGGCTTCGCGTTCCAGCCGCCGCAGTTCCTCCTGCAGCTCGCGGCGCCGCCGACGAACGAGGTCGAGATGATGTAGCGCTACGGGACGGCGACCGCGGCGGGCGCGGGCGCCGGCGCGGGGGCCGCGGCGCTGACATCGGCGTCGCCGGCGGCGGCGTGCTCGGCGTCGTCGCCGTCGGCGAGGCCCGGCATCGGCTCGCCGCGCGCGCGCGTCTCGTCGACGACGCGCCAGGCGGCGCCCTGCCGCTCCCAGCGCTGGCGGACCCAGGTCTCGTGCACGGCGCCGCGCGAGTCGAGGTACCAGGTGAGCTTGACCTGGATCTCGGCCCGGTCGCCGTGGGTGGCGACCCGCACCACCTCGTCGTCGGTGATCTTGAGGTCCTTCGCCAGGTGCTCGCGGTCGTCGAGGAACTGGTCGCGCTCGGCGGGCGGCACCGCGGCGGCGGCGGCGGTGAACCGCTCCCAGCGCACGCCGTCGTTGTACGACAGCACGGTGTCCATGAGCTGGTCGCGCGCCTGCGCGGCGCCACAGGCGGCGACGGCCGCGATCACGATCGACGCCCCGATCGATGCCACGAGCTTCACGACTCGCCTCCCTGCCCGCGCTTCGCGCGGACGCTGCGGATCAACGCCAGGTCGGCCTTGCCCAGCTCGCGGGTGACGACCAGCACCGCGAGGAAGACCGCCGCGACCACGCCCGCCTCGACGAGCGTCGCCAGCGGCTTCGTCCACGGGATGACGCGGCCCACCGCCATCGCCGCCGCGAGCGCGACCGCGACCCGCAGCAGCGTCGCCAGCGGCAGGAACGCGCCGAGGCGCCGGTGGAGGAAGAAGCCGCCGACCGCCGCGCCGATCACCATCGACACGCCGGTCGTGGTCGCCGCCGCCAGCAGGACCTCGCGGCCGGGCGCGAACTGCGGGATGACGATCAGGTTGCCGACCACGGCGCACACCAGCGTGACCGCCGCGCTGATGATCGCCTCGCGCGTGTAGCCGGCGCCGTTCAGCACGGTGCCCGCGATCGCGAACACCGAGAAGGCGACGTTGCCGAGCGCGAGCGAGGTCAGGGCCGGCGCGCCGAGCGCCGCGTAGTCGGCGGCGTACGGGATGTGCAGCAGCGGCTGCGGGTTCGCGGCCATCACCACCGCGATCGCCGTCGCGAAGATGAGCGAGTAGCGGAGCGTCACGTGGATGTAGCGGCGGGTCGTCTCGCGGTCGTCCTCGAAGGTCGAGCGCGACACCAGCGGGAACACGACGAACGTCGCCGCGATGATCGCCTGGTAGCTGAGGCGCGCGAGGTTCTGCACCGCGCGGTAGTAGGCGACCTGCACGTCGGCGAGCGACGACGGATCGACGGAGAAGCCGGTCATCCCCTTCGCCCACGGCAGCGCGCGGTCGAGGCCGTGCGCGAGCCACGGGCCGTGGTCGACGTACCAGGTGTGGCTCAGCCGCTTGAGCAGGAGCTGGTCCACGAACATGATCAGGTTGAGCAGGATCAGGTAGACCGCGATGCCCGCGAAGTAGCGGATCATCGGGCGGACCGGCACCCGGTCGGCGGGCGCCACCTTGCCGGGCAGGCCGATCACGATCGACGCGATCGCGAGGATGGCGAACGCCGCGGTGACCCAGCCGGCGTAGGCGCCGATCACGCCGAAGCCGGCGGTGGCGAGGCCGAGGATGCCGACCGCGCGCAGGGTCGCGAACGTCATGTCGAGCTGGGCCTGGCGCTGGAACATGCGCAGGCCGTTCGCGGTGCCGACCATGACCGCGTAGAAGGCGTAGGCGGCGATGATCGTGCCGGCGAGCATGATCGGCACGACCTTCGTCGAGTCCTTCATGAACCAGGCGACCAGCGGCGCCGAGGCGATGACCAGGATCGCGAGCGGCAGGCCGACCCACAGGTGCATGCGCAGGCCGGCGGACTCGACGGCGCGCGCGGTCTCCGGCCGCTGGGCGGTGAAGCGCGACACCGCCTGGATCGAGCCGGTCACCATCACGTTGTTGAACGGCGACACGACCGAGGCGACGACGCCGTAGGCGCCGAACATGGTGCGCGACAGGATGGCGGTGAGGCGGAACTCGATGACCGCGCCCACGACCATGAAGTAGAGCTTCGCCATCGCGATCCACAGCACGCCCTTGCCGGCGCCGGTGGCCTTCGGCGCGGGCGCGGCGGCGGTGGCGGTGGCCGTGGCCGTGGCCGTGGTCGGTGGCGCGACGGCGG
>DASZXE010000936.1:0-2901 GCA_035546475.1 Kofleriaceae bacterium | reverse complement strand
TGCGACGAGCTCGGCCAGGCCGAGACGCGGCTGCACGAGGTCGATCGCGAGAGCAAGCGGGTCGGCGAGGCGCTGGCGAAGGCGCGGCAGACCCGGCTCGACCTCGGCACGCAGACCGAGGGCTTCGAGGCGCGCCGCGAGCTGCTCGCCGAGCAGGTGGGCAACGGCGAGACGCAGGTCGAGACGCTGCGCACCGAGCTGCACCGGCGGCGGTCGCGGCTGCAGTCGCTGATCGAGATCCAGGACCGCTACGAGGGCTTCGCCCGCGGCACCCGCGCCGTGATGCAGAAGTCGAGCGACGTCGCGCCGGGCGCCGGCCCGAGCGCGATCCGCGGCCTGGTCGCCGACGTCGTGCGGGCGCCGGAGACGCTGGAGCTGGCGGTCGAGGCGGCGCTCGGCGACCGCCTCGGCGGCGTGCTGGTCGCCGACCACGAGGTCGGCATCGCGGCGGTCGGCTACCTGAAGAGCCACGCGGCCGGGCGGTCGACGTTCGTGTCGGTGGCGGCGCGCAAGGCCCAGGAGCTGCGGGCGGCGGGGCGGGTCGCGGAGGTCGCCCCCGCGGCGGCAGTGCCGGTGGCGGCGCCACCGGCCGCCGCGCCGGCGGCGGTGCACGACGCCGCGGGCGACGAGGAGCCGGCGGCCGACCCCGACGCGCTGGACGTCACCGGCGACGCCAGCGAGGGGCTCGGCGACCTGCCGTCGTGGGAGGCGCTGCCGCCGATCACGCTCGCCGAGCCGTCGACGTGGCAGTCGCCGCCGGCGCCGGCCTCGGAGGAGCCCGCGACCGTCGCTCCGACGGCGCAGGGCCGCGGGCCGTCGATCATCGTCGAGGACCGGACGGCGCTGACCGCCGCGGCGATCGCGGTCGGCGGCGAGGGCGTGCTCGGCAAGATGGTCGACCTGGTCGGCTTCGCCGACGGCTTCGAGCGGGTGGGCGAGAGCCTGCTCGGCCACTACGTCGTCGTCGACAGCCTCGAGCGCGCCGTCGACCTGTACCGGGCCGGCGCGGCGACCACGCTGGTCACGCTCGAGGGCGATGTCGTCGACGAGCGCGGCGTGGTGTCCGGCGGCTCGCGCGACGCGTCGGGCGCGGGCGTGCTGGCGCAGAAGCGCGAGATCCGCGAGCTGGAGGAGATCGTCGCCAGCCTCGAGCACGACCTCAGCGAGGCGACGGCGCGGCTGTTGACCGCGAAGACCGAGCTGCGCCAGGTGCAGAAGGCGCTCGAAGGCCTGCGTGGCGAGGTCCACCAGGGCGACATCGCCATCATGGGCCACGAGAAGGACGCCACCCGGCTGCGCGCCGATCACGACCGCGCGCGCGAGCGGACCGGGCAGCTCGCCGGCGAGCGTCACGAGCTCGACGAGCGGCTGGCGGCGATGGCGCTCGAGCAGGCGGCGGCCGCGGCGCGTCACGCCGACGCGCTCGCGCGGGCCGACGGCTTCGAGCGCGAGCAGCTCGGCCTGATCGACCGGCTCAACGCGGCGCGCGAGCAGGCCGACGCCGCGGCCCAGGCGATGACGGAGGCGCGCGTGCGCGCCGCGCAGCTCGCCGAGAAGCGGGCGTCGCTCGAGGCGGCGACGCTGCGCCTCGCGGCGACCGACCGCGACCTCGGCGCGCGCATCGAGCGGCTCGGCGAGAACATCTCCGTCGACGGGGCCCGCGCCGCCACGCTGCGCAGCGACGCCGCCGAGCTGGCGGAGGAGCTGGTCGGCGTGCGCGCCCGGCGGACCGAGCAGGCGGTCGAGCTCGAGGCCGGCCGGCGCGCCTACGAGGAGCGGTTCGCCGCGCTCTCGATCGGCGAGCTGGCGGTCCGCGACCTCCGCGGCCAGGCCGACCGGCTGGCGGCCGAGGTCGGCCAGCTCGAGGTGCGGGCGGCGAGCGTCGCCCAGGCGCTGCAGATCGTCCTCGACGGCATCATGGAGCGCTACCAGCTCGAGCTGGTCGACGTCGTGCCCGACTTCCACCAGCGAGCGCCGTCGGGACCGGCGCAGGACGAGCGCGCCCAGGAGCTGCGCGAGCTGATCGAGCGGATGAGCGGCGACATCAACCTGACGGCGATCGAGGAGTACGGCGAGGTCGCGCGCCGCCACGAGTTCCTGACCGCGCAGCGCGCGGACCTGGAGAGCGCGGTCGGCCAGCTCGAGCGCGCGATCGACAAGATCAACAAGACGTCGCGGCGGCTGTTCAAGGAGACGTTCGCGGCGGTCAACGCGACGTTCAAGGACGTCTTCCCGCGGCTGTTCCGCGGCGGCAACGCGCACCTGTCGCTGGCGGCGGCGAAGGAGGGCTCGACCGAGGAGATCGACGTGCTCGAGGCCGGCGTCGAGATCTTCGCGCAGCCGCCGGGCAAGAAGAACTCGACGGTCGATCAGCTCTCGGGCGGCGAGAAGGCGCTCACCGCGGTGGCGCTGGTCTTCTCGATCTTCCTCATCAAGCCGTCGCCGTTCTGCATCCTCGACGAGGTCGACGCCCCGCTCGACGAGGCGAACGTCGATCGCTACAACGAGATCGTCCGCGAGATGACGGACCGGTCGCAGTTCATCGTGATCAGCCACAACAAGCGGACGATGGAGTCGGCCGACTCGCTGTACGGCGTGACGATGCAGGAGGCCGGCGTCTCCAAGCTGGTCACCGTCAACCTGTCGCGCCTCGGCGAGCGCCGCACCGCCGCCGCCTGACGTGCACCGCCCCCCGGCGCTCGTCCGCCGTCCGGTCCCGCCCGGGAGCCGGCCGGGCCGTGCGATCGCCGGCCGGCGAACGGCGCGCAGCCGCCGCTCGGGGCCCGCGGCGAGCGACGCATCGCCGTCGAATGACCGGCACCGCCTCCTGGGCGTGCAGCTGCGGGGCGAGCTGGCGGCGGAGCGCGCCAGGCCTTGCGATCGCCGGCCGGCGGGGCGGGC
>DASZXE010000935.1:0-7591 GCA_035546475.1 Kofleriaceae bacterium | reverse complement strand
GGAACCGGCACGCCGGCCCGCGCGGGCCACGGCAGGGCCGCGCGCGGCCGCGAGGCCGCCGATCGCGACGCGCACGCCGACGCCGACGACGCGGCCGATCACGCCGACGCCGTGGCCGCCGAGGCCTGAACCGCGCCGCGGCCGGGATAGACTCGGCCGCGTGAAGTCGCTCGACCGCACGCTCGCCCGCTCCGGCACCACGATCTTCGAGGCGATGTCGGCGCTGGCGCGCGAGCACCAGGCGGTCAACCTCGGCCAGGGCTTCCCCGACGACAAGGGGCCGCTCGTCCTCCGCGAGGCGGCGGCGCGCTACCTCGTCGACGGCCACAACCAGTACCCGCCGATGATGGGCCTGCCGGCGCTGCGCCAGGCGGTCGCCGCCCACGATCGCCGCTGGTACGGCCTCGAGCTCGACTGGGAGTCGGAGGTGCTGATCACGAGCGGCGCGACCGAGGCGCTGCTCGACGCCTTCCTCGCGATCGTCGAGCCGGGCGACGAGGTCATCGTCCTCGAGCCGGCGTACGACACCTACGCGCCGGTGATCCGGCGGCTCGGCGCCACGCCGCGCGCGGTCCGCCTGTCGCCGCCCGACTGGGCGCTGCCGCGCGCCGAGCTGGCGGCCGCCTTCTCGCCGCTGACCAAGCTGCTCGTGCTCAACTCGCCGATGAACCCGACCGGCCGCGTGTTCGCCGCCGACGAGCTGGCGTGGCTCGCCGAGCAGCTCGTCGCCCGCGACGTCTACGCGCTGTGCGACGAGGTCTACGAGCACCTGACGTTCGGCGACGCGCGCCACCTGCCGCTCATGACGATGCCCGGCATGCGCGAGCGCACGCTGCGCATCGGCTCCGCCGGCAAGACCTTCTCGATGACGGGCTGGAAGGTCGGCTACGTCGCCGGCGCCGCGCCGCTCGTGCGGGTCGCCGGCAAGGCGCACCAGCTCGTCACCTTCACGACGCCGCCCAACCTCCAGCACGCGGTCGCGCAGGGGCTCGCGCTCGACGACGCCTACTTCCACGGGCTCGGCCCGGCGATGGCGGCCGGCCGCGACCGGCTCGCGCGCGGCCTCGCCGAGCTCGGCCTGCCGACGTTGCGCTGCGACGGGACCTACTTCCTCGTCGCCGACGTCGCCGGCTGGATGCGCGACGGCGAGGACGACATCGCCTTCTGCCACCGGCTGGTGCGCGAGGCCGGCGTCGTCGTCATCCCGATGAGCGCCTTCTACCTGCACGCGCCGCCGCGCAGCCTGGTCCGCTTCTGCTTCTGCAAGGCGGAGGCGACGATCGACGCCGCGCTCGAGCGGCTGCGCGCCTTCGTGAAGCGCCGGTAGCCGCGCACGGGCCGCTACGGATCGCGGCGGCCGTCGAACGGCACGCCGGAGGCCCCGACGCCGGCGCCGCTGCCCGAGCCGGAGCCGAGCGCCGGCCCGACGCCCGCGCCGGAGCCCGAGCCGGAGCCGGAGCCCGAGCCCGAGCCCGACGACACCGACACGCCGCTGCCGTCGACGCTGACGTCACCGGCGCCGGTGGTCGTCACCTGCGCCGTCGCGGTCGTCGTCGTCGACATCAGCCCCCCCGACAGCACGCCCGACAGCGCGCGCGCCCGGGCCTCCAGCGTCGCCAGCCGCTCGACGACCGCCTGCGGCCGCGTCGTGTCGTCGGGGTAGGCCTGCACGAGGCCGTCCTGCTCGCGCGTCACCTGCTCGAGCTCGTGCTGGCGCCGCTGATCGTCGCGCTGCTGGGTCGCCTGCGCGAACATCGAGACCGCGGTCTGCGCGTCGGCCGTCAGCGACTGCGTCGAGCCGAGCAGGCGGCTCGGCGTCGCCATCAGGTCGTAGAAGCGCCGCCGCTCGTCGAGCTGGATGTCGCGCGCCCGCTTGATCTCCGCCTGCACCGCGATCACGAACTCGGGCGTGAACGCCTGCGCCTCGTCGTCCCACGCGCGTCCGCACCACTCGCTGATGAACTGGTAGAGCCGCTCCTTCAGGTCCGCGCCCGCCTGCCAGAAGCTGCAGCGCGTCTTCTGGAAGTCCCAGCTCTCGGTGAGGAACTTGGCGCCGGCCAACACCGCGCCGACGACCGCCGCGATCTGCGACGACGCCGCCATCACCGCGCCGCGGTCGTCGATGAACATGTAGGCGGCGAAGCAGACGAAGACGGCCGCGAGCCCGTAGATGCCCGCGTTCATCGCCCACTGCTTGCGCTCCTCGCGGTGCGCCCTGGCGCCGTAGTACTCGATCGTGAGCAGCAGCTCGGTGCCGAGCAGGAGGAGCTGGCGCTCGATCACCTTGTCCTTCGCGAGCGCGCGCGCGGCCTGGGGCACCTCGAGGCGCTCGAGGAGGACGATGACGCCGGGGCGCGCCGCCGCCGCGCGCCGCGGGGAGGTGCCGGCGCGCTCGAAGGAGAACGGATGGCCGAGCTCGTCGGGGATGTGGCTCGGCGACGGCTTGGTGACCTCGCCGCCGATCCCCGCGCCGGCCCCCGCGCCGGCCCCCGCGCCGGCGCCGTTGCCCGCGCCCGCATCGCCCGCCGTCTGCTGTGCCGCGAGGTCCACCATCGCCGCGCAGCATATCGCAACCACCGGCGCGGGTGCCCGGGGTGCGACCCGCGCGGGTCGCAGGCGTCGCGGCCACGCGCCTCGTTTCCGACGACGATCGCCTCCGGTTGTCATCGCGCGCGCGCCGCGGTTCCGACCATGATGTCCCCGGATGCACCGCGTGCTCGATCGCCTGCGAGCGATGTTCGACCTCCGCTCGGGCGAGAGCGCGCCGACCCTGTGGGCCGCCCTCGCCTTCTTCGCGATCCTCGCCTCGTACTTCGTGCTCAAGCCGGTGCGCGACGCGCTGGTGCTCGAGGGCGACCCCGACTTCCTGCCGTGGCTGTTCACCAGCACGTTCGTCGTGATGACGCTCATCTCCGCGCCGTGGGGCGCGCTGGTCGCCCGCCTGCCGCGCCACCGCCTGGTGCCGTTCGCGTTCCGCGCGTGCATGGCGCAGCTCCTCGTCTTCGTCGGCCTGTTCGCCTGGAACGGCGCGCCGGTGGTCGTCGGCAAGGTCTTCTACGTCTGGCTGTCGGTCTTCAACCTGTTCGTCGTCTCCGTCTTCTGGAGCCTGTGCGCCGACCTCGCGCGCCCCGAGCAGGGCCAGCGCCTGTTCGGCCCGATCGCCACCGGCGGCAGCGCCGGCACCATCGCCGGCACGCTCGTCACCCGCGACCTCGTCCACCTGCCGCCGTGGGTGCTGCTGCTCATCGCGTGCGCGCTGCTCGAGGCCGCGGTGTGGGCGATGGCGCGCGTCGAGCGCCACGGCCGCCGCCTGCGCGAGGCCGCCGCCGAGGCCCACGTCCACGTCCCCGCCGCCGCGCCGCCCGCCGCCGACGATCGCCGCGGCCGCGCGGTCGGCGGCCATCCGCTGTCGGGGCTCAGCCACCTCCGCTCGCCGTACCTGGCCGGCATCGCCGCCTACGTCCTCTGCACCGCCTACCTCGCGACCTTCATCTACCTCGAGCAGAGCCACATCGCGAAGGCGGCCCTGCCCGACTCGATCGCGCGCCGCCGCTTCTTCGCCGACGTCGAGCTCTACACCGGCCTCATCACGATCGGCCTGCAGGCGTTCGCCACCTCGCGGCTGCTCCGCTGGTTCGGCGCCGGCGTCGTCCTCGCCGTGCTGCCGATCCTGCAGGGCGCCGGCCTCGCCTTGCTGACGGCGGTCCCGACCCTGGCGATGGCCACGGTCGTGTCGTCGATCGGCCGCGCCGCCACCCACTCGCTCGCGCGGCCGTCGCGCGAGCTGCTCTACACCGCGATCGATCGCGAGGATCGCTTCAAGGCGAAGAACGTGATCGACACGCTCGTCTACCGCCTCGGCGACACCAGCTCGTCGTGGCTGTCGTGGCTGCTGGCGTACCTCGGCGTCGCGGTCACCGCCGTCGGCGTGCCGCTCGCGGGCGCCTGGGTCGGCCTCGCCTGGCTGCTCGGCGCCAACCACCGCAGGCGCACGACCGCCCCCGCGGCGCAGCCCGGGTCACCAGAACCCGCGCCGGCCGCGCCGTGACCTCGCTCCGCCAGCAGCCGTCCGGTGGGCTACGACTTGCCCTCGTTCTTGATCGCCTGCACCTCGGTGCGGACCGTCTGGGCGAAGTTCTTCAGCTCCTGCATCGCACCGCGCACGCGCGTGCCAGCCGCCTTGTTGCCCTCGTTGTAGAACTTGATGAAGTCGGCTTCCATGGCGGCCACCATGGCCTTGAGCTCGCCGTAGCGCTGGGTGCCGGGGGTGGTGGGCCCGGTGCCGGAGGACTGCTCGCTGGTGTCGTCGGTCTGCATGGCGACTGCACCCTGCCATCCTCCCGCCCATCGGCAACCCTGCCGCGCGAGATCTCCAGACCCGCAATGATTCAGAAGTAGTACCGCGCGCCGAGCCCGCCGTTGAGCGCCACGCCGAAGCCGTTCACCGAGTCCGACTCGCTGCCGAAGGTGTACTGGCCGACCGCCGCGACCTCCGCGAAGACGTCGAGCGGCAGCTCCTTGAAGTCGAACAGGAGCCCGGCCACCGCCCGCACGCCGATGCGGAAGTCGTCGTCGCCGTCGCGGCCGGCGGCGTGCTGGAGCAGGCTCAGGCCGGGGCCGATGTAGGCCGGGAGCGTGAACGCGTCGCGCTCCTCGAGGATGATCGGGTGGAAGACGTAGTCGGCGTGGACCTGGAAGCCGCCGACGACCGCCGACAGGCCGAGCGCGGCCTGGATCGCCTGATCGTCGCGCAGGTAGAGCCGGGCGGACAGGCCGGTCGGCTCGCCGATGACGAGGCCGACGCCGAACGCGCCCTTCTCGACGGGGTCGGCCGCGGCCGGCCGCGCGCCGCCGAGCGCGGCGGCCAGCGCCAGCGTGCACGCGCCGGCCAGGGCCGGGCCACAACGGAACGCTCGCATGCGGCCAACGTACGCGCCGCCCGCGCCCGGGGCCAGAAAGCTGCCGCAACCGGCGGCGCGCGCGATCGATAACGCCCTCGATGACGCACCCGTGCCCGCCCACCTTTGGTATGGATCGAGCGGTCGTGACGAAGGTCCGCGCCCAGAGCCCCGCGCCGCGCAAGCCGACCCGCAAGGCCGCGGCCTCGCGCGGCGCCGCCGGTACCGGCGGACGGGCGCGCGCCTCCCGCGGCGGCGGCGGCGACGACGACGGCCCCGGCCGCGGCGATCGCAGCAAGCGGCTGCTCGACCTCGTCATGCTGCTGCTGCGCGCGCGCACGCCGGTCACCTACCGCGAGATCCGCGAGCAGTTCCCCGGCTACCAGACGACGAACGTCGAGGCCGGCCTGCGCGCCTTCGAGCGCGACAAGGCCGACCTGCTCGAGCTCGGCGTGCCGATCCGCTACATCACGCCCGAGGAGGACGACTCGCTCGAGGACGGCGGCTACGTCATCGACCTCAAGCGGTTCCGGCTGCCGGAGGTGCGGCTCAACGCCGACGAGGTGTCCGCGCTCGTGCTGGCGGCGTCGGTCGCCCACGCGATGCCGGGCGGCACGTATCCGAAGATCGTCGACCTCGCGCTGCGCAAGCTGGCGTTCGACCTGCCCGACTCGCCCGACACGCCGAGCGAGCTGTTCGCGACCGGCCGCGCGCCGGTGCTCGTGCACTTCCCCGAGCGGCCGGCCGCCGGCGGCGCGATGGGCGAGCACTTCGCCGTGCTCGAGGCGGCGACCCGCTTCCGCAAGCGGGTGTCGATGACGTACCAGGCGGCCGGCAGCGGCGAGACCTCGCGCCGCGACGTCGATCCGTACGGGCTCGTCTACCGCGAGAGCGCCTGGTACCTCGTCGGCTGGTGCCACCTGCGCCACGAGATCCGCTCGTTCCGCGTCGATCGCATCGGCGACGCCGTGATGGCGCCGAAGCCGAAGAGCCCCGACTTCGAGCGGCCGCCCGGCTTCGACGTGCGCGCGTTCGTCAACCGGTCGCCGTGGACGTTCACGACCGAGCCGGTCGAGGAGGTCGTGCTCGTCTTCCACCGCGACGCCGCCGACACCGCCAACGAGGAGTTCGGCCCCGAGGCGGTGAAGGAGCCGCGCGGCGACGCGGTGGTCGTGCGGTTCCCGTGCGGCAACCCCGAGTTCGCGGTGTCGCGCGTGCTGGCGGCGAAGGGGGCGATCGTCGTCGAGCGCGGCGACCGGCTGCGGCGCCGGCTGGCCGACGAGCTGGCGGCCACCGAGGCGCGCTACGCGGCCGACGACGTCGCCGGCGCCGGGGGAGGCGCCTCGTGAGGGACGTCGCCCAGAAGCTGCGGCGGCTGCTGTTCGTGGTGCCGTACGTCGCCAAGCACCCCGAGGGCGTGGCGGTCGACGCGCTGGCCAAGAAGCTCGGCGTCGATCGCGACGAGATGCTGGCCGATCTCGATCTGCTCACCCAGGTCGGCCCGCCCGACGGCGACCCGGGCGAGTACCTGCTGGTCTCGGTCGAGGACGGCCGGGTCTTCGTCGATCTCGCCCACCGGCTGACGCGGCCGCTGCGGCTGACGCCGGCCGAGGGCTGCTCGCTGCTGCTCGGCGTGCGCGCGCTGCGGCAGAGCGGCGTCGCGCCGTACGACGCGGCGATGGAGTCGGCGGAGCGCAAGCTGCTCGCCGCGCTCGGCCGCGACGCCGGCGAGGCGGAGACGCTGGCGACCGGCACCGTCGTCGCCGAGCCGGATCAGGTCGTCGGCGGCCACCTGCGCCGGCTGGTGACGGCGGCGCGGCGCCACGTCACCGTCGAGATCGACTACGTGAGCGCGTCGCGCCACCAGGCGACGCAGCGCAAGCTCGATCCGTACGGCATCGTCCACCACGCGGGCGAGTGGTACGTGGTCGGCTTCTGCCACACGCGCGGCGACGTGCGGACGTTCCGCATCGATCGCATCGCGTCGCTCGAGGACACGGCCGATCGCTTCAAGCCGCCGGCCGACTTCGACCTCGCCGCCTACCGCCGCGAGCGCCTCTACGTCCCGTCGGCCGACGCGGTGAACGTGCGGGTCCACCTCGATCCGCTGGCGGTGACGCGGGTCGGCGCCAACTGGCCGGTCGGCGAGCTGACCTTCCAGGACGACCGCTCCGCCGAGATCCTGATCGACTGCGAGGGGTTCGAGTGGGTGACCGGCTGGGTGCTCGGCCTCGGCCGCCACGCCTGGATCGTCGGCCCGCCCGAGGCGCGCGCCGCCATGCGCGACCGCCTCGCCCGCGTCCAGTCCGCCCTCGGCTGACCGCGGCCTCGGCCGAGTGTGACGGACGGCCGGAGCGCCGCGAGTCAGGGTCCGGCTGGTCCGGCTGGTTCGGGCGGTTCGGCGTGGAGGCGGAACGACGTCGCGAGGGCGGCCCACCAGAGGCCGAGGTCGCGAAGGAACTGGGCGGTCGGCCTGGCGTGGCGGACCGGGTGCTCGGCGGGGAGCGCCGCGAAGCCGCGGTGCTCGAGCGTGACGCGGGTGCCGCCGTCGGCCGGCTCGAACCAGACCTCGACGGTGGTGTCGGGATCGGAGGCGCGAAAGTTGATGCCGCGCCAGGTGAAGGCGAAGTGCGCCGGCGGATCCCACGCGGTGATGGCGCCGATCTCGTGCACGGCGGCCCCGCCCCGGCCGT
>DASZXE010000934.1:0-4841 GCA_035546475.1 Kofleriaceae bacterium | reverse complement strand
CCGGTGGACGTCGATCGACCCGTCCTTGCGCTTGAGCGTGTAGCCGTGGTTGGGGCCGGAGAGCTGGTCCGGAGTGCCGGCGTGCCAGTAGCCGAGCCGGCCGAGGACGTCGATCGCGTCCCGGTAGCGGGTGGCTGACACCATCAGATCGATGTCCGACATGGGCCGGAGCGCCGGGTCCGCGTACACGGTCCCGGCGTAGGCCATGCCCTTGATGAGCATCACGGCGATGCCGGCGCCGCCGAGCGCCTCGACCGCCTCGGCGGCCACCGCGGCTCGACGGTCGGCGTGGATCGCGGCGGCCGCGTGGTCGCCCCGGAACCCCGGCCAGCCCTCCGCATGCGCCAGCGGTCCGAGCATGTGCCGCCGGACGGCCGCCGCCAGGGTGGCTGACACCTCGCCCGGGGGGCCCGCCGCGACGGCTTCCCCGCCGGCCGTGCGCACGAGCCGCGCGACGAGGCGGCGCAACGCGCGACGGTCGGCGTCGGTCACGGCTCCACGGTGCGCCGCGGACCGCGCGGGTGCAACCAGCGCCGCGCGATGTATCCTGCGGGCCATGGCCCGCTACCGCCGCAACCCGCAGACCGCCGGCCGGGTCATCGACGGGCTGGCCTTCGTCGTCACCCCCGACGACAACAAGCTGCACACGCTGAACGCGGCCGCGACGCACCTGTGGCGGCTGGCGCAGCAGGGCCTGTCCGCCGACGACGCGGCGGCCGCGCTGTGCGACGAGTACGACGTCGATCGGGAGACCGCCGGCCGCGATGCGGCGGCGTGCCTCGACGACCTCGTCGCGCGCCAGATCCTGGTCGTCGATCCTTCGTGACCGCGCCGCGCGACGGCGCCGGTGCCGACGACGACGACGCGGCGCGCCCCGAGGACGGCGCGAGCGCCGCCCGCCGACGCCAGGTCGCGGCCGACTACGACGCCGGCGCCGCCGGGTACGACGCGCGCCACGGCGATCGCGTCAGCCTCGCCCGCGGCCGCATCCTCGACGCGCCGCTCGTCGACGCCGCCCGCGGCGCCGCGAAGGTCCTCGAGCTCGGCGTCGGCACCGGCCGCCTGCTCGCGCAGCTCGAGGCGCCGACCCGCGCCGGCGTCGACATCGCCGCCGCCATGCTCGCCCGCGCCCGCGCCCGCGACCCGCGGCTCCTGCTCGCCGTCGCCGACGCTGCGCAGCTCCCGTTCGCCGACGAGAGCTTCGACGCGGTCCTCGCCGGCAAGGGCGTGCTGCGCTACCTCGATCCCGACCGCGCCTTGGCCGAGGCGGCCCGCGTCCTCCGCCCCGGCGGCGCCCTCGCCGTCCACCTCTACGGCGCTCGCACCTGGACCCTCGTCGGCCGCCGCCCGACACCCGCCCCGGGCCGCTGGGAGCTGGCCTCGACCGACGACCTCGTCGACCGCGCCGCCGCCCACGGCCTCTCCGCCACTGCGGTCCACCGCTACCGGCCGATCCGCCTGCCGCCGTACCTGCTCCCGATCCCCGCCTGCCTCGATCGCCGCCTGCCGGCCCAGCTCTGGGGGCACTGCGTCGCGGTGTTCCGCCGCGACCGCGGGCACGCCAGCCAGGCCTGAAGCCCGCTGCGACGCGGAACACGCCTCACGCCGGATCCTCGCGCCCGCGCCGGATTCGCCTGAACATTGCTAGCTTCCCGGCCGACCAACCGGTGATCGCCCGTGCCCGAGCTCCGCTTCCACCTCGCCGGCCTGCCGGTGGCCATCCGGGCCGCCGCCGCCGGCGCGCTGGACGACCTGTGGCCGACCTACCGCGCCGTCCCGACCGACGCGCCGCCCGCGCTGACGATCGACCTCGAGCGCACGCCCGCCACCGACCGCGAGCGCGGCCCCGAGTACCCGGCCTTCCGCCGCACCGCGCTCGCCGACGGCCGCCTCCGCGTCGAGCGCTTCGACGCCGAGGGCACGATCACCACCGGCGACCTGCCGATCGCCGCCCGCTTCACCGTCGGCCCGAGCCTCAACAGCCTCGAGGCCTGCGTCCGCATCGCCGCGTCGATCGCCCTGCCGCGCGCCGGCGCGATCATCCTGCACGCCTCCTCCGTCGAGCACGCCGGCCGCGCCCACGTCTTCATCGGCCCGAGCGGCGCGGGCAAGTCGACCATCTCGACCATGCTCGCGACCGCCTTCCCGCAGCAGTGCCGCCGCCTCACCGACGAGCTGACCATCCTCCGCCGCCGCTCGCACGCCCACGCATGGGAGGTCTACGTCCCGCCCTTTCTCTCGCCGCTCGTGCTCCCGGTCGACGCCCACGCGCCGCTCGCCGCGCTCCACGTCCTCGCGCAGGCGCCGGTCCACGCGCGCGACCCGCTCGGCCTCGCCGCCGCGCTCCCCGCGCTCCTCGGCCAGACCCTCGTCTACATCGGCGAGCCTCGCACCGCCGAGCTCGTCCTCGGCCTCGCGACCGACCTGCTCGCCAGCGTCCCGGCCGACCGACTCCGGTTCCGCAAGGATCCCGACGTCGCGGCCGTGCTCGGAATCACGCCGGCGACCCCGCCGGCCCCCGTCGGTGCGACCTTTGCGCCGGACCGCCCCGTTGATGCCCTGGACGCCGGCCGGTATCCTGCCGGTCTCGGGCGTGCTGCGGGGGCCGACCCCGCCGACCCCGAGGACACGCCATGAAGGTCCACCGCGGAGCTGCCGATCTGCTCGCCGCCCGCGCCCAGCACGAGGGGCGCCCGACGACGGTGACGTTCCAGGTCACGGACCGCTGCAACTACGAGTGCGTCCACTGCTACCAGGAGCACAAGGACCACCGCCACGAGGCGCCGGCCGACGCCGAGCTCTCGCTCGCCGAGATCGACCGCATCCTCGACGAGCTCGCCGACGCGGGCGTCCTCTTCCTCACGCTCATGGGCGGCGAGTTCTTCATGCGCCGCGACGCCGACGAGATCCTCGCCGCCGCGCACGCGAAGGGCTTCGCGATCAAGCTGCTCACCACCGGCCACCACGTCACCGACGCACGCGCCGACTTCCTCGCGACCCTGCGCCCGCTGCAGGTCGACATGTCGCTCTACAGCGGGCGCTCGAAGCACCACGAGGCGGTGACCCGCTCGCCCGGCTCGTGGGCGCGCACCGTCGCTGCGGCGCGCCGGCTGCTCGCCCGCCGCGTGCCGGTGCTGCTCAAGGCGCCCGTGATGGAGGTCAACGCCGCCGAGGTCGAGAGCCTCGGCGAGCTCGCCCGCGAGCTGGGCGCCGAATGGACCTACGACGCGAAGATCACCGCGATGGAGACCGGCGACGACGCTCCGGTCGCGCTGCGCATGAGCGCGTCCACCCTCGAGGCTTTCTACCGGGGGCCGATGGCCGATTACCTCGAGAGGACCTACGCGGGCCCCGACGCGGTGACCTCTCGTGCCGAGCTCCGTCCACTCAGCCACACGCCGTGCCGGGCCGGCCAGCAGTCGCTGTCGATCGCGCCCAACGGCGACGTCTGGCCGTGCAACGCGCTGCCGCTGCCGAGCGGCAACCTCCGCCGGCAGTCGTTCGCCGACGTCTGGTGGGGCTCGAAGGAGCTCGCCATGGTGCGCGACCTCCGCTGGGCGCAGCTCGCCGAGTGCAACGTGTGCGAGCTGCGGCCGTACTGCCAGCGCTGCCACGGCATGGCGCTCGTCGAGCAGGGCGAGCTGCACGGCCCGTCGCTCGAGGCCTGCCGCCACGCCGTCACCGTCCGCGAGGCGCTGCGCGCGAAGGGCCTGGTCGCCGACGACGACACGGCGATGCCGCCCACCTGGGACCGCGTCGACCGCGACGGCCAGCACCACCTCGCCGCCGACGGCAAGCGCCGGGCCCGCGGGCTGCGGGTGCTGCCTTGACGGCGCGCGCGTGCTCTCCCCTTCCACGGCCGCGAGCGCCCGTCCGGGCTCGCCGATGATCGAGCCTGCCCGGCGGGGCCGCCCCGCCTTCCCCGAGGAACGCCCATGAGACTTCGCTTCGTCCGCGGCCCCGTCGCCCTGCTCGCTGCCTGCTCGCTGGCCGTGCTCGCCTCCGCCTGCGGCGACGGCGCGATCTGCCAGGAGGAGACGCTCGTCTTCATCCAGCAGCCGACCGGCGTCGTGCTCACCGACACCAACGCGACGATGGCCGGTATCCAGACCGACGTCGTCGTCCGCTCGACCCTGCGCAAGGGGCTCGCGGTCGACCTGGTCGTCGAGGACACCGCCGGCACGCAGCTCGCCGACAAGGTCCAGGCGGTCGACGACAACGGCGACGTCACCTTCTCCGACGTCACGATCCCGACCGGCGGCGCGACCCTGCGGGTCAGCGGCGAGGCCGGCGAGTGCGGCAGCGACTCCGACGAGGTCCACGTCGACCTCGCGGGCGGCGGCGGCTGCGACCTCGCCTTCGCGACCCCGCCCGTCGCCAACGACTTCTACGCGCCGCTCGACGTCTTCACCGGCGCCGAGGACGCCAACGGCGGCATGGCCGGCTTCCAGGGCGACGTGAAGGTCACGACCACGCCGGGCCACGACGTGAAGCTCTACGTCACCGGCGGCGGCATGGCCGAGACCGAGGCCGGCGCCGGCACCGCCAACGCGATGGGCGAGGTCACCCTGTCGGTGACGCTGCCCGAGGGCGTCGCCAACATCCGCGCCGCGTGCAGCGGCACCGGCGGCGTCGGCGACGCCAGCTCGGCGGTCACGTCGGTCTACGTCGACACCGTGGCGCCGACCTGCGCCGTCGCGTCGCCGATGCCGGGCACCAGCATCACGCCGGTGCTCGACGACGACAGCGACCTCTCGAACGGCATCCAGCTCACCGTCACCGGCCACACCGACGACCGCGACACCGAGGGCGAGCCGACCAGCTTCGTCATCAGCGACGGC
>DASZXE010000933.1:0-7903 GCA_035546475.1 Kofleriaceae bacterium | reverse complement strand
CGCGCGACGTCGTGCTCGGTGGCGCCCGGCACGCGGATGCAGGCGCCGTCGACGACGCCGTCCTGGACGACGCTGCCCCAGTCGAGGACGCCGCCGGCGCGCACCTCGACCTGCGTCGGCGGCGGCGTGAAGTAGGCCGGCGGCGTGCACGTCGTGGTCGCGCGCACGCAGTACCAGTTCTCCGTGGTGTCGAGCTGCCACGTGCCGTGACGCGGGCCGCCCTCGGGAGGACCGGAGTCGAGACAGGCTGCCATCAGGAGCAAGAAGGAGGCGACGTACCGCATGGCCTCTGCCCTACCGTGGGCCGTCCGCGCGCGGCGTCAAGCGACGCCGGCGACGCGCGCGCGTGACGGCCGGTGACGGCGCGTTGCACGCGGTGCGTCAGCGGCTGGAGCCGCGGCGGCGCTCCTCGGCGGCGCGCGCGCGTGACATGGCCCACGAACAGATGGGGCACTCCGCGATGACGTGTCCGCGCGCCGGACACTCGCGGCGGCCGAAGTAGATGATCTGCAAGTGCAGGGCGTTCCAGCGCTCGCGCGGGAAGGCGGCCTTGAGGTCGCGCTCGGTCGTGAGGACGTCCTTCCCCGAGGAGAGCCCCCAGCGGGCGGCCAGGCGGTGGATGTGGGTGTCGACGGGGAACGCCGGCTCGCCGAAGGCCTGGGACATGACGACGCTCGCGGTCTTGTGACCGACACCGGGGAGGGCCTCGAGCGCCTCGAAGGAGCGCGGCACCTGGCCGCCGTGATCGCGGACCAGCGCCTCGGCGAGCGCGCGCAGGTTGCGGGCCTTGGTGGGCGCGAGGCCGCAGGTGCGGATGTGCTTCAAGATCGTCGCGACCGGCAGCTTCGCCATCCTCGCGGCGTCGGGCGCGCGCTCGAAGAGGGCCGGCGTGACGAGGTTGACGCGGGCGTCGGTGGTCTGCGCGGAGAGGACGACCGCGCAGAGCAACTGGAAGGCGTCGGCGTGGTGGAGCGGGATCGCCGGCATCGGGTGCAGGCGATCGAGGATCTCCATGATGCGGGCGGCGCGCGTCGCGCGATCGAGGCGCGCGCGGGTCGCGCGCTCAGGGGCCACCGGCGGCTCCGGTCGGCGGGGCGCCGGCGGGCCCCGGCGACGGCGGTGGAGTCGGCGGCGTGGTCGGCGGCGTGGTCGGCGGCTGCGCCTTCGCCGCCGCCAGCGTTCGCTGCAGCTCGCGCGCCTCCTCGTCGCCTGGCTCCACCTCGAGGCCGTCGCTCACGAGCTCCTTCGCGCGCGCGAGGTCGCCGCGCGACGCGACGATCCGCGCCTCCGCCGTGAACGACCGGGCGCGCCGCGGCCTCGACCGCTGCCCGGCCTCGAACTGCCGGATGGCCTCGTCGAAGTGGCCGGCCTCCGCCTCGAGCCCGCCCAGGTAGTAGTGCGCGTACTCCGACGACGGATCGACCCGCAGCATCCCGAGGTACGACGCACGCGCCGCCTGCTCGTCGCCGAGCCGCCGCGCCGCCCCCGCGCGGTAACGATAGTGATCGAGCACGGTGTCGGTCAGGTGGGTCAGCGCGAACGGCAGCAGCGCCGCGACCGCCAGCGCCGCCAGCACGCGCCCCGCCCGCCCGCGCTCGCCGCGCACGGCGTCGAGCGACGCCACCGCGCCGACCACGACGCCGACGATCACGAGCGCGACGCCGAGCGGCAGCGGGATCGTCGAGAACGCGAGCGCCGCCAGCACCGCCGCGACCCCGCCGCCGACGAGCCACGGCACCTGCGCGGCGCGCAGCCGCTCGACCGCGCCTCGCGTCGCCCGATCGAGCTCGAGGTAGACGCGGTCGGGCACGAGCAGCAGGTAGAGCGCGAGCACGAGGTACGAGAAGAGCCCGATCTCGAGGCCGATCAGCTCGACGCCCACGTGTAGCCCGACGCCGAGCGGCAGCGCGATCCACCACGTCCGCCGCATCCAGATCGTCGCCGCCAGCGTCAGCTCGGTGACCACGACCATCACGGCGACGCGATCGAAGCCGACGTCGGCGATCAGGTCGCGCACCCGGCCGTGCGCGACCTGGCTCTTCAGCGTCAGGCCGTCGAGCCAGAGCGGATCCAGCTTCGCGATCGCCGCCCACAGGTAGACGATCGCGAGCTGCACGAGCACGAGCCGCAGCGCCCACGAGCGCACCATGCGCGGCGCGCCCGGCGACGCCGGCTGCGGCGCCCGCGGCACGAAGCACCAGAGGAGCAGCACGAGCGCCATCAGGTAGTGGTGCTGGTACGAGTCGAGCTGGCTCGAGAAGTACGCGTAGGCGTAGAGCACCGTCGACGCCGGCAGCAGCACGGGCAGCGCCACGCCCTGCGCGATCAGGCCGAACGCGAGCGACAGCCCGCCGTAGACTCCGATCATCAACACGCGGTGCGGCGCCGGCAGCGGCAGCCACGCGACCTGGCGCACGTTGAAGCCGCCGGCGCCGTAGCGCGCCGAGTGCGCGAGCTGGCGGAACGCGTCGGCCGCCATCAGCCCGAAGAAGACCAGCCGGACCACGACGAGCTTCGTCCACGCGACCGTGTGGTCCTCCCAGAAGCGCGGCGCGGCGGGCGCCGGCGGCACCCGCACGACGCGGACGTCCGCCGGCGGCGCGACGTCGGCGGCCGGTGCCGTCGACAGCCCCGCGGGACGCGCTCTCCTGGTTCGCTTCGCCATGGTCAGAGGTTCGGGATCGTGCAGAGGTCGAAGCCGCCCAGGTCGTACGGGTCGCCCTTCAGCGGACGGCACTGCGCGCGCGCGATCACCGCGGCGCCCTTGTGCTCGTGGCACAGGTGGTAGCCCATCTGCTCGATCACCGTGCGGCGGCCGCGCGCGGCGAGCGCGAGCCACGCGTCGTGGAACTCCTTCTCGAGCGTGACCGGCTGACCGTCGACCGTCATCGTCACGTGGCAGGTGACCATGCGCGTCGGCGAGAACATGCGCCACGCGAACCGCTCGTCGTGCGGATCGCGCCGCGCGAGGTAGTAGTCGAGCGGCAGCGCGAGCTGGACGACGACGAACGCGGCGATGAACCAGCCCGGCCAGCGCACGAGCCAGCGCGCGAGATCGCGGGCCGGGCCGATCAGCGAGCCGGAGCGCATGGGCATCGGTCGCGCCATGCTCTCACGACGCCGCCGCGCCCGCGACCCGCCGCGCGCGCCGGGCGCACCGCGCGCACCGGGCGACCGGCGAGGTCAGTAGCACCGTTGCGAGTGGTACTCGTCCTCGACGCAGTAGGCGACCCGCCCGCCCATCGTCGGCCAGGTCAGGTCGGGGGCGTACTTGAAGATCTGGATGAAGTGCCACGGGCTGAAGAAGTAGGTCAGGTGGACCTGGAACGACAGCGCGTCCGCGTCGACGGCGGGGAGCTTGTCGCTGGCGTCGGCGGAGATCGTCTCGTACGCGACGCCGAGGCTGAGGTCGAGCGTGCGGCGGACGCCGGCGGTGGCGCCGGCGAAGACGTTCACGCCCGAGCCGTCGGTCCCCTCGAAGCCCTCGTTGGCCGGCACGCGCACGTTGGCGCGCGTGATCCAGTCGCCCTCGAGCGTGCCGCGGAGGACGAGCTGCCCCATCGGCAGGTTGGCGAGCCGGCGGATGTCGGCGTCGAGGCGGAGGTGCTGCGCGCTGCCGCCGATGCCGGTCACCGGCAGGTCGTCGCCGTGCGGGTAGTAGCCGTAGCCGCCGAGGTTCGGGATCGAGTAGCTGACGCCGATGTTGCCGAGGTCGAGGTAGAGCCCGACGTAGACGCCCAGCGTCCACGCGCGCGAGGTCACGTCCATCGGCGGGCCGCTGGTCGGCGTGACCGTCTCGTGCGCGCTCGGTGCGATGCCGCCCTGGAGCTGCACGAAGCAGCCGGAGAGCAAGGCCATGGCGAGGCCCCCGCGAAGCCGCATCCTTCGAGCGTCGCCGATCGATCCGGAGCTGTCCAGCGCAGGCTCAGGGGGCCGCGGTCAGGAACGTGCCCTTGGTCGTCGCGCAGGCCTGCTGCCACTGATCGGCGGTGCCGAAGTAGTAGGTGTTGATCGCCTCGATCGGCTTGCCGCACTGCACGAGGCAGCGCGCGACCACGCCGTCGGTCTTGCACGGCGTGTCCGCGTAGACGCCCTTCATGAGGCCGCACAGGCCGGCGTCGTCGCCGTTGCTGGTGAAGTCGGCGCAGTACTGGCCCTGCGGCAGCGTGAGCATGCAGCTCGCGTGCGGCGCGCCCTGCGGCTGGGTGGCCGGCGTGCAGTCGGTGGCGGGCAGCTCGGCGCCGGAGGTGTCACCGCCGGACGAGGAGCCGGACCCGCCGGTCGGGGACGCGGGGGGCGGCGAGCTCTTGCCGCCACAGGCGGCGGCCCCGAGGACGAGGACGAGCGCGGAGATCCGGTGCATGGGCCATGCATCGATCGTCGCGGCCTCGCCGGCAACTGCGCAGGCCGCGGAGCGCGCGGGCGCCGGTCGGGCGCCGGGTCAGGCCTGGCTTCAGGCGCCGGCCTGCTCGAGGGATGCGTGGAAGGCGGCGATCGAGTGGTTGCGCGCGATGTAGAGCTTGCTCTCGCCCTTGCCGGCCTTCAGCGGGACGTCGTCCCAGTACTCGGTCGTGCCGATGTGCACGCCGAAGTTGCCGACGACGTCGTGGCGCCGCACGAGGTTGCGGACGACCAGGCTGTGGAGCGCGGGCGCGTAGTGCTGCGCGCCGGGGCCGTTGAACGTCACGCCGCGCGCGCCGTGCTCGGCCGCGACGATCTGCGCGATGAAGCCGCCGAGCGAGTGGCCGGTGACGGTGACGTCGGCGACGGTGATCGTCCGGCCGTCGAGGTTCTTGGTCGCGAGCACCTCGTCGAGGAAGCGGCGCGAGACGGCGAGCTGGTCGTCCATCGCCCTGGTCGCCTTCGGCACCCTGGGGCCGGCGGCACGGAGGCGATCCGCGCGCTCGTGCGCGGCGCCGGCGCACGGAGGTGCGGCCCTCGCGCGGGCCTTCGCGAGCGGGTGGCGCACGGCGCACAGGGAGTCGTCGACGAGGTAGCGGATCTCGCCGGCGACGAGGCCGAGGTCGGCGAGGACATCGGCGGGCTCGCTGACGTCGGTGCCCGCGTAGGCGACGACGACGGCGTGGTCGCGGCGGCGCTCGAGCGCGATCGCCTGCACGCCGCTCTTCTTGTCGTCGACGCGCGCGAGCTCGCGGTAGTCGGCGTCGTCGAGGCTGCCGGCCTTCGCGAGGTCGCCCTCGAGGTAGGCGTCGGAGGCGCGGCCCGACAGCTCGGTGTCGGTGAAGCCGTCGGCGCGGGCGGCGTGCAGGCCGGCGACGGTGACGGCGGCGACGACCGCCGCGATGATGACGGTGGCGGCGGCGGTGGCGGGCGCGCG
The DNA here is from genome assembly GCA_035546475.1 of Kofleriaceae bacterium. Taxonomy (GTDB): domain Bacteria; phylum Myxococcota_A; class Polyangia; order Haliangiales; family Haliangiaceae; genus UBA2376. Next base: position 2,565 of record DASZXE010000933.1, on the reverse strand, counting down.
GCCGAGCGCGCCCCGCGCGCGGCGCGATGGCCCCTCGCGTTCGCTCATGCGACCGATCGTACAGGAGTCCGGGCCGGGCCGCGGGTGGTCCGCGTGTAAGGCCGCTGCAAGGGCGGCGCGGCGGTGGAATCGCGGCGGCCGTCGCGCGTCTTCACCGGGCATGCGTCCACAGCTCGCCCGCGTCGCCCTCGCTCTCTCCCTCGCGCTGCCGTCCGCCCTCGCCGCGGGCTGCGGCCGCTCGCCCGAGCTGCCGCGCTCGATCGAGCTGGTGCAGACGCCGACGCGGCCGACGTTCACCGTCACCGGCACGGCGCAGCTCGACGTCTCGCCCGACTGCGCCGACCTGACGCTGACGATCAGCGGCGAGGCGCCGCGCACCGGCCCGGCGGCGGCCGCCGCGCGCGAGCACCAGACCGCGCTGCTCGGCCGCCTCGCCGCGCTGAAGGTCGCGAAGGAGGACCTCAAGCTGTCGAGCCTGCGCATCGATCCGGTGATCGAGTACCTGACCGACGGCCGGCAGCGCTCGAAGGGCTTCCGCGCCGAGACGCGGGTCGTCGTCACCACGCGCGACTTCGAGCAGATCGAGGCGATCATGGACGCGGCGGCGGCGAGCGGCGTGACCCAGATGTCGACGGCGTTCCGCAGCGAGAAGCTCGACGAGGTGAAGCGGCGCCTCCGCGACCTGGCGCTCGACGCGGCGGCGGCGAAGGCGAAGCAGATGACGTCGAAGCTCGGCACCTCGCCCGGCGCGGTGGTCGGCATCGCCGAGCAGTCGGGCGGCTCGCTGTGGTCGAACGCGTACTTCCCGCCGGCGAACCTGCCGAAGTTGACGGGCGACGCGACGCCGGGCGCGCTGACGACGGCGGAGGCGCAGACGCTCACGCTCGAGGTCTCGGTGACGTACCAGTTGCCGACGGCGGGCTGAGGTCGGCGCGCCGCGCAGTTCTTGCGCCGCCGGCTCGGCGCGCCTCGCAGCGGGGCCGCACGGCCGCACGGCCGCGTCGATCGCGCCGGCTCGCGTCGGTCGGCGCGGCCGAGGCTCGCGCCGGTGGGGGCCGCCCGCGTAGCATGCGGGGATGGTCTCCTGGGAGCAGGACTTCGACTTCTACATGGCACAGATCGAGGACCAGCCGGCCTCGTTCGTCATCGATCTCGCGGCGGCCGGGCAGGCGCCGCTGCCGACGCATCCGCTGCTGCTGTCGATCCGCGTGCCGATGCTGCGGCCGCGCGCCGACGGGTTGCGCGACGCGAGCGAGCTCGACGAGCTGGGCGCGCTCGAGGACCAGTTCGTCGAGGCGCTGGCGACGAAGGTCGACGCCGCGTACGTCGGCCGCACCGTGCACGCCGGCGCGACGACGCTCTACCTGTACGTGCCGGAGGCGCACCGCGACGCGCTCGACGACCTGCCGGGGCTGACCGGCGCGCCGCCCGGCGACTACCAGCCGGAGTGGGGCGTCGTCGACGACCCGGCGTGGGACCAGTACCTGACGTTCCTGGCACCGGACGAGTACGCGCACCAGAGCATCTGGAACCGGCGGTTGCTGAAGATCTTCAGCGAGGACGGCGACCAGCTCGACGTCGCGCGCGAGATCGACCACATGGCCTTCTTCCCGACGAAGGAGGCGGCCGACCAGGCGGCCGCGGCGCTCGCCGCCAGCGGCTTCCGCGTCGACCCGCCGACGTCGCGCGAGCAGGAAGCCGCCGCCGACGCCGCCGCCGCGGACGCGGACGCGGACACGGCCGACGCCGACGAGGACGACGACGAGAACGCCGAGGGCGAGGGCGCCGACGACGACGGCGGCGAGGACGATCCGGACGAGGAGCGGTGGGCGCTGCAGTTCCACCGCGACGACGTCCTCGCCGACGGCCGCCCGGACGAGTTCGTCGCCGAGATCCTCGACATCATCCTCCCGCTCGACGGCACCTACGACGGCTGGGGCGCCGAGCAGCGCCGCCCCGAAGAGCCGAGCTGACCTTCGCCGGGCGCGGCGCCGTCAGAGCGGGAGGGAGGCCTGGGAGACCGGCGCCGGGCGGCGCGGCGGCGGGTGGTAGGTGAGGTCGTCGTCGACGCGGGCGCCCGGCTCGAGCGCGGTGCGGAGGACGACGGTGCCGGCCTCGCGCGAGGCGATCGGCACGCCGTCGCGGTAGAGGACGGCGTTGCCGATGACGGCGGGGACGCGCGCGCCGGGGATGAGGATGCCGACCAGGTTCAGCGGGTCGGTCGCGGCGACCTTGCAGACCTCGGGGACCGCGGGCAGCGCGCGCAGGCCGCGCAGCTCGTCGAGCGCCTCGGGCAGCGCGAACTGCTCGCCGACGAAGCCGTGGACGAAGCGGCCGCCGCGGATCTCGCCGCGCGCCTCGAGCCGCCGCAGCGACGTCGCGAGGTCGCGCCACGGCGGCAGCGCGGTCTCGCGGGCGACGAGGTCGCGGAAGACGACGCCGTAGCGGGCGAGGAGCTGGCGCGCCGAGCGCTCGGCGTCGACCGCCTCGGCGCGCGGCGGGCCGAGCAGCGACCAGCGACCCGCAGCGGTCGGCAGGCTGCGCAGCGCGTGGGTCGGCCGCTCG
>DASZXE010000932.1:0-5519 GCA_035546475.1 Kofleriaceae bacterium | reverse complement strand
CGATCGCGAAGGCGACCGGGCCGAGCAGGCGGATGACGTCGGCGGAGCCGATCGGCGGCGTGCCGCGCTCGGCGCGCGGGCGCACCTGGTTCCAGCGGGCGACGACGAGCTGACCGATGCGGTCGTAGAGCTCGATGCGGCGATCGGGCAGCGGCGCGCCGGCGCGGTGGAGGACGGCCAGGTACGTCGCGAGGAGCGGGCAGGCGGCGAGGTCGTGGAGGTGCGGCGTCGCGAAGACGCGCGCGGCGAGGCGGAGGCCGTCGGCCTTGCCGCGCTCGCCCGCGGCCGGGTCGTCGGGCGCGAGGCGGCGCTCGTCGAGCTCGCACCAGCGCGCGAGCAGGCGCCCGATCGCGTCGTCGTCGAGGCCCTCGAGCTGGAGGTGATCGGCGGCGAGGTCGATGCCGGCGAGCCCGGCCGGACGCGACGTCACGACGATGCGCGCTGCGGGGTAGGTGGCGGCGAGCGCGGTGATCGCGCGCGCCACCGCCTGGACGGCGGGGCCGACCTCGTCGAGGCCGTCGAGGAGGAAGACGACGCGGCCGGCGGTGGCCTCGGCGTCGATCGCGTCGGCGATCGCGAGCCCGGCGGCGCGCAGGGAGGCGATCGCGTGATCGGCGAGCGAGCGCTGCGGCGCCGCGCGCGCGACCGCGAGCGCGACGTGGACCGGGATGGCGCGGTCGATGCCGAGGAAGCGGTCGCCGCCGCTGCCGGCGATCGCGCAGCGGTGGAGGAAGAGGCTCTTGCCGGAGCCGGCCGTGCCGATGACGACGCACGGCCGCGCGTGCGGGCGCTCGAGCAGGGTCAGGAGCGGCGCCGGCTGCGCGAGCATGCGGACGACGCCGGGGCGATCGCCGCCGACGACGTCGAAGTGGCTCGTGCCGGCGGCCATCGAGATCGGGTGCCAGGTCGGCGCGGGTGCGCCGGAGGCCTCGACGTGCATGGCGTCGAGCGGCTCGGCGAGCTCGTCGAGGTCGATCGAGGCGTCGGCCGCGAGCGCGCGCAGCTCGAGGCGGCCGAAGCGCGCGCGGTAGTGGGCGTGGAGCTCGGCGCGGGCGCGGGCGAGCTCGTCGGCGGCGAGGGGGCGAGGCGCGGCGTCGGACGGCGGGGGCGCGGGCACGGCGCCGGTCGCGCTCGTCGCCGCGGGGGACGGCCCCACCGTGCCTGCGTCGGGACCGGAAGCGGGCGGTGCGTCCATCGACGAGGTTAGCATTCATGCGGCGACCGGACAGGGCCACCTCCCCGATCGACGGGGCTTTCGTCGTCGGTGCGCGCTGCGGCACGGCGAGCGCGGGCGCGCGTGATCGCGACGTCACGGTCCGCGCGTCGTGCGGCGCGTCAGTGCTTCTTGCGGGCGAGCCACTGCTCGGCCTCGAGGACGAAGTAGTCGGTGGCGGCGAGGTCGCTCGTCGAGGCGATGCCCTGATCCACCATCGCCTTCAGGCGATCGTGCAGCGCGACCATGCGATCGCGGTGGGCCTCGAAGGCGGCCGCGAGCGCGCGGCCCTTCGCCGGCCGGTCGCGCTCGGCGTCGAGCCAGCGCACCGACCAGACGTAGACCGACTCGGCGGTCGCGCGCCCGGACTCGAGCAGCTTCTCGTTGGCGTCGAACGTCTTCTTGGCGGCGTCGACGAGGGCGGCGGCGCGGTCGGGGCCGGCGATGGCGGAAGGCGCCGCCCCCGCGAACGTCAGGGCCGAGGCGAGGACGAGCGCGCGAGCGAGCAGGCGGGCGCTGGGCATGGCCGGACGGTGCCACAGGTCGGTGGCGGATCGAGGTTGCAGTAGCCGGCCACGCGAGTAGCCACCGCGCCGCAACCGCACGAGATCGTGCGCCGTGCGGCGTGGCGTGGCCGTTGCACATCGCGCGCGCGTGCGCCGTCTCGGTTCCCGCTCGCTCGCCGCCCTCGTCCTCGTGCCGTGGTTCCTCGCCTGCGCGGGCGATGGCAGCGGCGACGGCAGCGACGAGCCGTCGCCCGACGATCTGCCGCTCGGCGATCTCGGCGCCGCCGACAGCAAGGCCGACGGCAACTGGGGCGCCGCGCTCACGTGCAAGACGGCACCCGCGCTGCCGCCGCTGCCGCACCCGCAGATCACCGTCTCGCTCGACGGCCTCACGCTCCACCTCGTCGACCGGACGGTCGGCTTCGACAAGGTCTTCCCGGTCGGCGTCGGCGCCCACGACGACGACGAGACGTCGATGACGTACGGCGAGTCGCTCAGCTACGAGCCGCTCGCGGCGTCGGGCAAGCAGGACTTCACGATCAAGCCGTCGACGATCACGCCGTGCAAGATCTGGTGGACCGACCCGGAGACGGGCGAGAAGCTGCCGGTGTTCGCCGGGCTGCCGTTCATGAGCTGGTCGGGCCCGTACGCGATCCACGGGCCGATCGACAACTACCGGGCGGCGAACGGCGGCAACCTGCGGCGCGGCTACGTCTCGCACGGCTGCATCCGCATGGAGGCCGCCGACGTGCTCGAGGTCTACGCGCGCATCAAGGGCGTCGCGTCGGTGCCGGTCCACGTGCAGCGCGAGGCGGAGCGCACCGCGGAGGGGCCGCGCGTCGACGTCCCGCAGCGCTGGATCGGCGCCGAGTGCACGAGGGACGCCGACTGCAACTACGCGGGCGGCGTGTGCAAGGCGAACCGGTGGAGCGGCCGCGGCGTGTGCACGGCGCGCTGCACGTCGACGTGCGCCGACCGCGCGGGCCAGCCGCAGACGTTCTGCGTCGCGGATCCGGACGCCGCCGGCCAGGGCATGTGCGTGCCGAAGCACACGGCGGTGAACGCGGGCTGCCGGCCGTACGATCACTTCGTGCCGGCGACGCGCAGCCGGCCGGCGCAGGCGTCGGTCACCGCCGCGGTCTGCGTGCCGGGGACGCCGGGCCGGGTCGGCGATCGCTGCTTCGCCGACGGCGACTGCACCGGCGGCACGCGCTGCTCGCACGGCGTCTGCACGATCGCGTGCGATCGCTTCTGCGCCGACCAGCCCGGCTACGCCGACACGTTCTGCGTGCGCGACGACACGCTCGGCGCCGGCGGCTCGTGCGCGCGGCAGTGCACGCCGTCGTCGAACGCGAGCGAGTGCTCGGCGGGCAGCACGTGCGTCGCGCGCGGCCGCAACGGCCAGCCGTCGGTCGTCCGCAACGTCTGCCTGCCGCGCTGACCTCGAGCGTGGCCGCGGCCGCGCGCCTGTAGACCGCGGTCGGCAGCTCGCGCCCGGCTGTCGACCGTGGTCGGCAGCCGCCGACGACGATCGTGGCCCTGCTCACGCGGATCACGTCCACACCGGTCGGCTCGCTCGCCGCACGTGACGTCGCGACCGATGACGTCACTGCGTGTCCCGCGCGCGCCCCGCTCGCTGGAGTACCTTCGCGCGCGGAGGGACTCGATGCGCTCGTTCCGCGACCACGCCTTCGCCGCCTTCGCCGCGATCACCGCGGCCACGCTCACCGCTGCGCTCGCGGTGCTGGTCGCCGGTTGCGGCCCGAGCCACAGCGGCGACGGCGGCGACGACGACAGCACCGTCGGCGACGACGACAGCACGCAGCCGCCGCAGTGCCCGTCGTGCACCGCGGACCTCACCGGCGTCGTCGACTGCGACGGCAACGTCACCACCTGCCCCGACGATCAGGCGTGCTCGGCGGCGACCGGCGACTGCCAGAATCCGTGCGACGCCGCCGAGGCCAACCACTCGTCGGTCGGCTGCGAGTACTACGCGGTCGACATGGACGCCGCGATGGGACCGCCGCAGGACGCCTGCTACACGGTCTTCGTCGCCAACGTCTCGCGCGCGCCCGTCCACCTGAACGTCGAGTGGAACGGCCAGCCGATCGACCTCGCCCGCTGGGCGCGGCTGCCGGCGGGGCAGGGCCAGGGCCTGACCTACGGCGCGTTCGACCCGGCCGCCGGCCTCGAGCCCGGCAAGGTCGCCATCCTCTTCCTCGCCGCCGCGCCGAACGGCCTGCCGCCCGAGCTCGGCGGCAACGTGCCGTGCCCGTCCGCGGTCGGCGGCGCCGCGATCGGGACGCAGGCGCAGATCTCCGGCACCGGCAAGGGCAAGGCGTTCCACCTGACGACCGACCTGCCGGTCGTCGCCTACCAGATGCTCCCGTACGGCGGCGGCGCCGCGGCCGCCACCGGCGCGTCGCTGCTCCTGCCGACGAGCGCGTGGGGCGACAACTACGTCGCGATCAGCGCGTACGACCAGCCGGCGCCGCCGATCCAGTTCGGCATGGGCCCGTCCTACAACATCGTCGCCAAGGACGACGGCACGCAGGTGACCATCCGCCCGACCGCCGGCGTCCTCGCGGGCGGCGGCATGGCGGCAGGCGCCGCCGGCCAGCCGTACGTCTTCACGCTCGACCACGGCGAGTACGCGCAGTTCACCCAGACGCCCGGCATCTCCGGCAGTCCCATCGAGGCGAACCAGCCGATCGGCGTGTTCGGCGGCGACCAGATCATGTCGATCGACCGCTGCTGCGGCGATCACGGCGAGCAGATGATCGCGCCGGTGCGCGCGCTCGGCTCCGAGTACGTCGCCGCGCCGCACGGCGACCGCAAGCCGGCCGGCCAGTCCGACCCGCGCATCTTCCGCATCATGGGCGCCGTCGCCGGCACCGAGCTGACCTACGACCCGCCGGGCACCGGCCCCGCCACCGTCGACCTCGGCCAGATCCAGGAGATCCGCACGAGCGGCGCGCCGTTCACCGTCCACAGCCAGGACGCCGATCACCCGTTCATGATGTTCACGTACATGAGCGGCGCCGGCGATCAGGGCGAGGGCGGCTGGGGCGACCCCGACTTCGTCCGCCTGGTGCCGCCGCTCCAGTACCTCGAGCACTACGTCTTCTTCACCGATCCGACCTATCCGTTCACGGTCCTGACGGTCGTGCGCGCGAAGTCGGACGGCGGGTTCAAGGACGTCGTCCTCGATTGCCTGGGGCCGATCTCGACCTGGCAGCCGGTCGGCACCGCGGGCGAGTACGAGCTCGCCTACGTGAAGCTGGTCGACCACTTCAACAACGTCGGCGCGTGCAACAACGGCGTGCACACGATGGACTCACCCGCGCCGTTCGGCGTGTGGGTGTGGGGCTGGGGCAGCGAGGACACCAGCACCGGCTGGGTCAGCTACGGCTACCCGGCGGGCGAGGCGGTGCAGCCGATCAACGACATCATCGTGACCCGCACCTCGCCGGCGACGGTGCCGCAGCCGGCCGCCGGCGGGCTCGGCGTGGTCGGCGTCGTGCGCGCGGCGGTGACGCCGGTGTGGACGCGCGCGCGGCCCGCGGCGGCGCGGCCGTAGGCGATCAGGCCGGCTCGCGCGGCAGCAGCACCGGCCAGACGGCGCCGCTGCGCGGATCGGTCAGCGTGACGTCGTCGCGGTAGACGCGCGCGGTGCGGTGGAGCGCGAGCAGCGCGCGGCCGAGCGGCATCGACTGGTAGCGCTCCGGCCACTTCTCGACGAGGAGCGCGCGCACCGCCGGCGCGTGGCGGGTGCTCATCGCCGGGAACAGGTGGTGCTC
>DASZXE010000931.1:0-3426 GCA_035546475.1 Kofleriaceae bacterium | reverse complement strand
GCGGTGGACGTCGTCGAGGATGCCGGCCAGCGCCCTCGATGCGCAGCGGTCGAACGCCCGCGAGCCGCCGAGCACGCTGATCGCGCGCGTCCGGCCGGCGCGATCCCACCGGACCGAGACGCGGCCCTTCACGCGCGGCGTGCGCTCGCCGGCGGCGCAGGCCTTCAAGGCGCCGACGTTCCGCTCGAGCAGGCGGGCGAGCGGGCCGCTCGCGCTCGTCACCGAGATCTCCGGCGGCATGTACGGCTTGCCGGCGAGCGGTCCGGCCGGCTGGGCCGCCGCGCCGCGTGCGGGCACCAGCACGGTGAGCGCCGCGAGCGCGGTCGCGAGGGTGGCGGCGAGGGTGGCGGGCATCGAGGGGCGTGTCATGGTGGGCAGACGTCGCGGCGCCGTCGAGATTCAGCGGTGGCTGCGAGTAGATCCATCATCGCCCAGGTGCGTTGGCGGGGCGAGCGCCGCGGCGCGGCGTCTGCGTCCGGCGCGCGGACAGCCGCGGCGCGCGGACCCCCGCCGGCACCTGACAAGGCGCGCGGCGCGAGGTAACCCAGTGGGTGCAGACCCCGGCCGAGCCGACCGGCCGGCGGCGCCGCAGGCCGCGGCAGGCCGCCGCCGAGCCGGCACCTCCCGACCGCACCGCCGACGAGCCGCCGATCCGGGCGGAGCTGTTCACCGTCGAGCAGCTTGCCCGCCACGCCGCCACGATGGCCGGCTGGCACGAGGTCGAGGCCCGCCCGCGCAAGGGCGGCGGCGAGCTGCTCGCGCGCCTGGCCGACAACGAGGCGACGCTCGCCGAGGCGTACGCGCTCATCACCGACGGCGTCCACCGCGGGCGCCGCATCACGCCGGCCGCCGAGTGGTTCCTCGACAACTACCCGCTCATCGAGGAGCAGATCCGGACCGCGCGCAAGCACCTGCCGCGCTCGTACCACCGCGAGCTGCCCCGGCTCGTCAACGCCTCGCGTCCGGGCACGCTGCGCGTCTACGACCTCGCGCTCGAGCTGATCTCGCACTCGCACGGCCGCGTCGACGGCGAGGGCCTGCGCGCGTTCGTCGGCGCGTACCAGGCGACCCAGCCGCTCACGCTCGGCGAGCTGTGGGCGGTGCCGATCATGCTGCGGCTCGCGCTGCTCGAGAACCTGCGCCGGGTGGTCGGCAGCATCGCCGCCGGCCGCCGCGACCGCGAGCGCGCCGCCGGCTGGGTCGACGAGATGAGCGAGGTGGCGTCGTCGGACCCCGGCCGCGTCGTGCTCGTGCTCGCCGACATGGTCGAGGAGAGCCCGGCGCTCAGCGACCCGTTCGTCGCCGAGCTCGCCAGCCGCCTGCGCGGGCAGGGCTCGGCGCTCGCCTTCCCGCTGGCCTGGCTCGAGCAGCGGCTCGCCGAGCAGGGCCAGACGATCGACAACGTCTTCCAGCAGGTGATCCAGAGCCAGGCCGCCGATCAGCTCGCGATGGGCAACAGCATCGGCAGCCTGCGCTTCCTCGGCGCGTTCGACTGGCGGGTCTTCGTCGAGGCGATGAGCGTCGTCGAGCAGGCGCTGCGGACCGACCCGGTCTATCCGACCATGGACTTCGCGACGCGCGACCGCTATCGCCACGCGGTCGAGCAGCTCGCGCGCATGAGCTCGCAGAGCGAGCTGGCGGTCGCGCGCACCGCCGTCGACCTCGCCCGCGGTGGCGAGGGCCGGCGCGCGCACGTCGGCTACTTCCTCGTCGACGACGGGCGGACGGCGCTCGAGCTCGACGTCGGCGTGCGGCGGCCGCTCGGCCTCCGCCTGCGCCGGGCCGCGCGCGCCGGCCGCAACGCGATCTACGCCGGCTCGATCCTGGTGACGACCGCCGCGCTGACCGCCTTGCTCGCCGTGCTCTTGCCGGTCCACGGCGGCTGGATCGTCCCGTGGCTGGCGGTGCTCGCGCTGGCCGCCAGCCAGCTCGCGATCGCGCTCGTCCACTGGGCGGCGACGATGCTGGTGGTGCCCCGGCCCTTGCCGCGCCTCGACTTCGCGCGCGGCATCCCCGACGAGCACCGCACGCTGGTCGCGGTGCCGAGCCTGCTCACCGACGAGCACGAGGTCGACGAGCTGATCGACGAGCTCGAGGTGCGCTTCCTCGCCAACCGCGGCCGCAACCTCGGCTTCGCGCTGGTCACCGACTTCCGCGACGCCGCCAGCGAGCACCTGCCGGCCGACGACGGGCTGCTCGCGCGCGCCCGCGACGCGATCGACGCGCTCAACGCCCGCTACCCCGACGACGGCGGCTTCTTCCTCCTCCACCGCACGCGCCGCTGGAACCCGCGTGCCCGCTGCTGGATGGGCTGGGAGCGCAAGCGCGGCAAGCTCGAGGATCTCAACCGCGCGCTGCGCGGCGACCGGACGCGGTTCGCGACGATCGTCGGCCCGACCGCGCGGCTCGACGGCGTCCGCTACGTGCTCGCGCTCGACAGCGACACCGAGCTGCCCCGCGAGTCGGCCCGCCTGCTCGCGGCGACGCTCGCCCACCCGCTCAACCGGCCGTGGTTCGACGAGGCGCGCGGCCGCGTCACCGCCGGCTACGCGATCCTGCAGCCGCGGGTCGGCGTCAGCATGGCGTCGACGACCCGCTCGCGGTTCGCGCGCTGGTTCGGCGGCGAGCCGGGCATCGACCCGTACACGCGCGCGGTCTCCGACGTCTACCAGGACGTCTTCGACGAGGGCTCGTTCGTCGGCAAGGGCATCTACGACGTCGACGCCGTGCAGCGCTCGCTCGGCGGCCGCCTGCCGGAGAACCGCATCCTCAGCCACGACCTGCTCGAGGGCGCCTACGCCCGCTCCGGCCTGGTCAGCGACGTCATCCTGATCGAGGACTACCCGTCGACCCACGCCGCCGACGTGGCGCGCCGCCACCGGTGGACGCGCGGCGACTGGCAGATCGCCGCGTGGCTGCGCCGCCGCGTGCCCGGCCTCACCGAGTCGGATCGCAACCCGATCTCGGCGCTGTCGCAGTGGAAGGTGCTCGACAACCTGCGCCGCAGCCTGGTGCCGGTCGCGCTGTTCCTGCTCGCGGCCGTCGGCTGGCTCTTGCCGGGCCACGCGGCGGCGGCGACGCTGGCCGTGGTCGCCGTGACGATCGTCCCCGGCCTCGTCGCGGCGGCGGCGGCGATCGCGCGCCGGCCCGACGACGCGGCGCCCGCGCTGCACGCGCGCGCGACCCTGCACACCTACGCGCGCCAGCTCGCCCGCGACGGCTTCGCGCTCGCCTGCCTGCCGTTCGAGGCGCTGCTGTCGGCCGATGCCATCGTCCGGGTCACCGGACGCGTGCTGGTCACCCGCCGCCGGCTGCTCGAGTGGCGCACCCACGCCGACGCCCGCCGCGCCGCCGCGGTCAGCCTGCTCGGCGCCTACACCGCGGGCTGGAGCGGCCCGGCCGCCGCCGCCGCCGCGCTGCTCGTGC
>DASZXE010000930.1:0-3335 GCA_035546475.1 Kofleriaceae bacterium | reverse complement strand
GGGGCCGCGGGCACGCTCGCGGGCGCCGCCGCCGCTTCACTCGCCGTCGCCGTCGCCGGCCTCGTCGCCGTCGCCGGTGTCGCGGGTGTCGCCGGCGCCGCGGTCAGCCCCGCGGTCGTCGCGATCGCCAGATCCAGCGTGTCGCCGAACGCCGCCGGCTCGGTCGCCTTCCGCGAGCCCGAGGTCGACGCGCTCGCGGCCGCCGTCGTCCCGGCCGTCGTCGCAGCGTTCGTCGCCGCCACCGCCGCCGGCCTCGCGGGCGGGGTCGCCTCGCCGCTCGTCAGCCCCGACGCCACCGGCGCCTCGACCGCGCCGGGCGCCGGCGTGATCACCGCCCCGGCCACCAGCCCCGCCTCGCGCCCGCGGTCGTCCCACTGGATCGGCCGCGGCACGTCGAGCGAGTCGAGCCGCGGCTCGTTCATGAGCTGCTGGGTCGCGATCCCGACCCGCGCCGCGACCGGCTTCTTCGCGCCGACCGTGTCCGCCGTCGCCGTCGACGCCGCGGCCGCCTCGGCCGCCGCCTCGCGCTGCCACGGGTACTCGATCCGGTCGTGGTAGGCGTGGCGGATCGCCTCGCGCAGCGAGTCGCTCATCCGCCGCAGGTCCGCCATCGACAGCCCCGACTCGTCGAGCTGGCCGAGGTGCAGCTTGCCGTAGACGATCCGCTGCACCAGGTTCTCGACCGAGCGCGCGTCCGGCCGCTTGAGCGTGCGCGACGCCGCCTCGACCGCGTCGCACACCGCCAGGATCGCCGTCTCGCGGCTCTGCGGCGGCACCCCCGGGTAGCGGAAGTCGTTGACCGTCAGGTGGCGCGGGTTGCCCTGCTCCTGGCACTTCGCCCAGAAGTACTCGAGCACGCCGTCGCCGTGGTGCATGTGCATGAAGTCGATGATCCGCTCGGGCAGCTTGTGCCGGCGCGCGAGCAGGATGCCCTCGGTGACGTGGCTGAAGATCGCGTCGCACGACACCTCGGGGGCGAGCTGGTCGTGCGGGCTCGGCTCGCCGGGCGCGAGGTTCTCGATGAAGTAGGTCGGCTGCAGCGACTTGCCGAGGTCGTGGAAGTACGCGCCGACCCGCACCAGCCGGCCGCTCGCGCCGATCGCGTGCGCCGCCACCTCGGCGAGGTTCGCCATCGCGAGGCTGTGCTGCCAGGTGCCGGGCGCCTTCTCGGCGATCTGCCGCAAGAGCGGATGCGACAGGTCCTCGAGCGACACCAGCCGCCGGTGGGTGATCTCGCCGCACGCCCGCTCGTAGAGCGGCAGGAGCGGCATCGCCAGCAGCGCCGCCATCACGCCGCCGACGCTCGCGGCGACGAAGCTCGACGCCGCCGGGGTCGCCAGCTCCTCGAACGGCAGCGCGCGGCTGCTCAGGTACGCGAACGCCATGTACGTCAGCGCGGCGCCCGCCAGCGACACCATGCCGGCCGCCAGCGCGAGCGACCAGCGCGGGCGCGGCCGCTCCGGGATCACGATCGCCGTCGACACCGCCTGCACGATCAGCACGGTGAGGACACCGACGTCGAACGGGACGAGCAGGCTCATCACCACCGCCGCGAGCACGCCGGTGGCGAGCCCGACCTCGCGGTCGTGGACGAGCGTCGGCACGATCGCGCCGAGCGCGACCGGCACCGCCAGCACCGACAGCGGGTACGCGAGCAGGAGCCCCTTGGTCACCGCGGCGCCGAGCGCGATGGTGCCGAGCAGCACGAGCTGCACCCGCAGGAGCCGCCCCCGGTTCGAGCGCTTGAGGTGGTGGGTGAAGCCGGCCGCGAGCGCGAACAGCACGAGACCGTAGGCGGCGAAGCCCGGCCAGCCGCGCGGGGCCTGGCGCGCGACCGCCGCCACCGCCTGCGCCTGCGTGTCGGTCGCGCGCTCGCCGCGGGCGATGATGACCCCGCCGGTGCGGCGCACGCCGGTCATCGAGCCGACGTCGTCGGCGCCGACCCGCACGGTGACCGGCGCGATCTCGCCCGGCGCGACCCGCGGATCGACCGCCCACGACTCCGCGAGCACGACCGGCGTGACGATCAGCGCGAACACGAGCGCGAGCAGGAGCCCGGTGACCGTGCCGACCCGCGGCCGCCGCACGATCACGTCGCGCAGGCGCGTCTGGTTGCGCATCGGCCCCGCCGCGTCCCCCCGCGCGCGGGGCGTGCTCATAGCGAGATCTCGAACTCGGCGCGGGTCCGCGTCGCGTTCGACGGGAACTTGAGCCCGCGCATCACCCGGCCGATGCAGTCGGGCAGCGGGCCGGTGGCCTGGCCGTTCACCTTCAGCCAGCTCACCCGCCCGCTCGGACCGTCGATGATGATGCTGATGGAGGCCTGGCTCGCGCCGGTCTTGCCGAGGCACGCGCCGAGCGAGCCGCCGGCGCGCGCGTAGACGTTGTAGACGGTGCCCATGTCGAGCGGCGACGCGTCGTCGTCGTCGCCGGAGAGGTCGAGCGCCAGCGTGTCGTCGCCCGCGCCGATCGCGCCGCCGCCGCCGTGGTGACCGCCGCCGCCGCCGGTGTGGCGCGGCGGCGCCTTGGGCGGCGACACCGTCGCGGTCAGCTTGGCCTGCGCGATCGCGCCGGCGCCGGCCGAGTGGTGGCCCTTGTCCGACGACAGCGCGCCGACGATCAGGTAGACGGCGGCGCCGGCCGCCGCCACGCCGAGCGCGATGATGCCGTACAGCGCGACGCCGCGCTTGCGCTCGCGCGCCTGGTGCTGGACCTCGGCGTGGGCGCGCCGCGCGTCCTCGCGGGCCGCCTTGGCCGCCTCGACGAGCGGCCCGAGCAGCGGGTGGTCCTCGACCTTCGTGCGCCCGCCCTCGTCCTTGTCGAACAGGACGTGGCCGTGGTGGACGTGGCCGGTGAGGATCTGGTCGACGACGCCCTTCATCGAGAACGGGCCGAAGTCGAAGCGGCCCTTGCTGACCAGCCAGCGCTCGTCCGGCTCCTGCATCGCCTGCTCGAGCGCCGGCGGGATCTGGACCTGGCGCGCCTCCGGCAGCGTGGCGAGCTGGGCGGTGTTGCCCTCCTCGTCGTCGCCCTCGGCCTCGTCCTCGAGGCCGCGGCACAGGCTGTCGAGGACCAGCTCGCGCAGCGCGGCCACCGAGCCGAACCGCCGGTCCGGCTTGTCGTGGCAGGCGCGGGCGATGATCTCGTCGATCTCCGGCGGCACGCCCTTGCCGACCTCGCTCGGGCGCGCGCCGCCGCGGGTGAGCGGCCGGCCGGTGAGCGCCTCGTAGAGCAGGGCGCCGAGGCCGTAGACATCGCTGGCGGCGGTCGGTGGCTCGCCGCGCGCGAGCTCGGGGGCGAGCCAGCCGGGCGCCTGCACCGCCCCGGCGGCGGCC
>DASZXE010000929.1:0-3419 GCA_035546475.1 Kofleriaceae bacterium | reverse complement strand
ACGAGGGCGAAGAGCGTGACGAGCGCGCTGAACCCGGCGGCGCTGAAGGCCGGCGAGCGGAACAGGCGGACCTCCAGCAGCGGGGAGGTCGAGCGCAGCTCGGCGGCGACGAACGCGACGAACGCGACGGACGCGAGCGATGCCGGGCGGGCGCCCGGCGACCACGCCGGCGACGCCACGGTCGCGATCGCGCCGGCGCACGACGCTGGGACGATGGTCGCGATCGCGCCGGCGCACGACGCTGGGACGATGCTCGCGGTCGTGCCGCTCGACGCCGGCCGGCCGCGTGCGAGTGCGCCGCTCGATGCAGGTCGCGCGCCCGCCATCGATGCGGCCTCGCTCGTTTCCGTCGACGCGGCACCGGCGGTCGACGCCGCCGCGCCGCCCGCCCCGCCGCCGATCGACGCCGCCCCCGCGCCCGTCGCGGTCACGTTCCGCTTCGACACCTGGTGCGACCTCACCGTCGACGGCGTCGGCCGAGGCCGCGTCAACAAGGGCGCCTCCGCGACCGTCTCGCTCGCCCCCGGCCCGCACGACGCGGTCTGCGGCCAGGGCGCCGCCGGCTCGTCGACGTCGTGGAAGCAGACGATCCACGTCGCCGCCGGCCGCGCGCAGACGTTCGAGGGCGAGCTGCTCCCCCGCATCGAGGTCGTCGCCGGCGTCGGCGACTCGGTCCGCATCGACGGCGTCGGCGTCGCGCGCGGCGCCTCGCTCACCGTCAAGTACGGCACCCACACGGTCGAGGTCGTCTCCGGCGGCAAGGTCGTCCGCACCGAGCGCGTCGAGGTCACGGCCGCCGGTCGCTGCACCCTCCGCGACCGGCCCGCGCTGGCCTGCTACCCGTGAAGGCGTGACCGCCACCTGACGCCGCGCCGCCCGACCGCCGCGTAACGCGACACGACTGTCGTGATCGCGGCCGTGATCGCCGCCACCCCGCCGCGCCCCCGTCAGGAGTATCGTGGCGTTGCAGGTGGCAAGCCGGTTGCAGAACGAGCGGGACGTGCGCGTCGCCCTCATCGCCATGGCCCTGACGCTCGTCGGGGGCTGCTTCTACGAGGGCGAGCTCAACGACCGCCCGAGCGCCGAGATCGTGCGGCTCACCGAGGGCATGCCGCTGCGCGGCGACACCGTCCGCTTCGAGGCGGTCGTCGTCGATCCCGGCGACGACTACACCCGCCACTGGCGCGCCGACGCCTGCGCCGACACCGACGCCGGCGAGCGCTGCAAGACGGTCACCGAGGGCTCGGCCGAGATCCTCGACGTCACCGTGCCGATCACCGTGCCCGTCGCCGGTGAGGCCGGCATGGCGCCGACCGCGCGCGTCCGCGTCCACCTCGACGTCACCGACTCGCACGGCGCGGTCGCGCGGCCGAGCCAGGAGGCGGTCGTCGACGTCGGCAACCGGCCGCCGACGCTCGAGGTGCAGCGCACCGGCCGCGAGCTCGGCGGCGAGTTCCCCGAGGACGCGCCGATCTTCATCGCGGCGCGCGGCGCCGACCCCGAGGGCGACCCGGTCACCGTCGACTGCCAGCCGTTCCCGCCGCACGGCTCGACGTCGATGGAGTGGACCTGGGTGCAGCTCGCCGACCCGCCGACCGGCGGCCACGAGTGGCGGCTCGTCCCCGACGTGCCCGGCGCGTGGACCGTCCGCTGCACCGCGCGCGATCCGCTGACCGACACGCAGACCGACACGCCGATCACCGTCGTCGCCGACCGGCCGCCGTGCCTCGGCGTGACCGATCCGGCGCCGGCGCCCGACGCGACGATCGTCCTCGATCACGCGCGCCTGTTCTCCGTGCTCAGCGTCGACGACGACCTCGACGTCTACCCGGCGCCCGCGCCCGACGATCCGTTCCTCGGCGAGACCGGCTTCCGCTGGTCGATCCGCCCGGCCGGCGACGCCGCGTTCACCGACGTCGACGCCGGCGTCGCCGCGATCGAGCTCGACCCGGCGCGCTACGCGCCCGGCGATCGGCTCGACGTCCGCGTCGAGCTCGACGATCGCCGCGGCCGCGCGATCGCCTGCGACGTCGACCAGCCGACCTGCTCGCTGACGCTCGACACCTGCCTGCAGCGCCAGACGTGGCGCGTGGAGGTGCGCTGATGCGCGCGGCCGGCGCACGCGGCGCGCTCGTCGCCGCCACGCTCGCGCTCGCGCTCGCCGCCTGCGGGGGCGAGGGGCCGATCGCGACCGACGGCGGCCCGGAGCAGGACGCACCGGGGGACGCCGCCGGCTGCGTCGTCGGCGTGCAGTTCACGCCGTCGATGCCGACCGCGCCGGCGGTCGTGGTCGCCGAGGCCGACGCGATCGACGCCGTCGGCATCGTCGACTACCAGTGGAGCGTGCAGCGCGGCGGCGCCGACCTGCCGTTCACGACGCTCGACGTCATGGGCCGCGACATCCAGTTCGACGCGTCGGCGCCGGGCGTCTACGCGATCACCGCGATGGCGACCGGCTGCACGCCCTCGTACAACGAGCTCAACGTCGCCACCTCGGGCGCGAACGAGCGGGCGATGCGCATGCACTTCGTGCCGCCGGCCGGCGTCGGCGTGCCGCCGCAGGAGAAGGTGGTGACGGTGCCCGGCGGCGGCGACTACTCGCTCGGCACCGTCGTCCTCGATCCGGGCGTGGTCACGCCGGTGACGGTGCGCACCGCCGGCGGTGCGCCGCTCGCCGCGTACCTGCGCTTCACGTCGCGCACGACCCCCGACGCCTTCGTCGAGGCGTGGAGCGGCGCCGCCGGCACCGCCGAGGTGCGGCTCGCCGGCGGCCACCAGGACGTCCTCGTCGTCCCCGACGGCGACGTCGCGCCGGTGCTGGTGAGCGACTGGGATCCCGCCGGCGGCACGCTGACGGTCGCCGACGGCGCGAGCTGGACCGGCACCGTCGTCGACGCGGGCGGCGTCGCGGTGGCCGGCGCGCGGGTGTCGCTCACGTCCGGCGGCGTGCCGTCGACGGTCGCCACCACCGACGCGGCCGGCCACTTCACGGTGCGCTGGCGCGACGCCGCCGGCACCGAGCAGGTCGTCGTCGTGCCGCCGCCCGGCCGCGGGCTGCCGCGCCTCGACTTCGATCTGACGGTGCCGGCAACCCCGACGACGATCCGGTTCGGCGCGGTCGCCACCTGGGCGCTCGGCGGCGTGCAGGTGCAGGTCGGCGGTGCGCCCGCCGCCGACGCCGACGTCTCGATCGCGCTCGCCCTGCCGGCGGCGGCGACCGTCGAGCTCCCACCGGCCCCGCCGGTGAGCGTCGCCGGCGGCGAGTCGCTGCTGCTCCGCACCGGCGCCGACGGCCGGTTGCCGGCGGCGACCGCGATCGCCGCGCCGGGCGCGATCTTCGTCGGCGCGGCGGGCGGCGGCGCCCGCGCGTCGATCGACCTGACCGCCGGCGTCGGCGCGGTGCTGGCGGCGTCGCCCGC
>DASZXE010000928.1:0-5202 GCA_035546475.1 Kofleriaceae bacterium | reverse complement strand
TGCCCGGCGTCGCCGTGTCGCCGCCGAGGTCGAGCGTCAGCGGCGCCACGCCACCATCGCCGACCCCCGCGTCGAGCGCGCCCTGGAGGCCCTTCTTCTCCGCCTCCTTCTTCTGCTTCAGGCGGGCGGCCTCGGCCTTCGAGTACCGCTCCAGCGGCTCGCCGGCGTCGCGGCTCGCGATGTACGCCAGGATGATCGACGTGATCATGAAGATCGTCGCGGCGGCGGCGGTCAGGCGGCGGAGGAACGACGACGCGCCCGCGCCGCCGAACACCGTGCCCGCGCTCGAGCCGCCGAACGCGCCACCCATGCCGCTCTTGCCCTCCTGCAGCAGCACGGTCAGCATCAGGAACAGGCACACTGCGACGTGCAGGATGGTGACTAGCGTCGACATGGAGCGTGGTTAGTAGCCCAGCCGCTCCGGCCATGCAAGCTGCCTGGTCGGCCAGGCAAGCCCGCGCCGCTCCTGCGGAAACCCGCCTCGCGCCCCCGCCACCGGGAGCCAGGCTAGGCCCCGGCGCGGGCCGCGCGGCAGATCGCGACGAAGTCGGCCGGCTGCAGCGACGCCCCGCCCACGAGCGCGCCATCGATGTCGGGCTGCTTCATGAGCTGCGCCGCGTTGTCGGCCTTCACCGACCCGCCGTACTGGATGCGGATCGACCCCGCGGCCGCGGCGCCGAGCCGCCCGCCGAGCCAGCCGCGGATGAACGCGTGGACCTCCTGCGCCTGCGCCGGCGTCGCGGTGCGGCCGGTGCCGATCGCCCACACCGGCTCGTAGGCGATCACCAGCTTGTCGATCGCGCCCTTCGGCAGGTCGGCCAGCCCGCCGTCGAGCTGCGTCTCGACCACGCGCGTCGTGGTGCCGGCATCGCGCTCGGCGAGCGTCTCGCCGACGCAGACGATCACGCCGAGCCCGGCCGCCAGCGCGGCCGTGACCTTGCGGGCGACCGACGCGTCGGTCTCGCCGAACAACTGCCGGCGCTCGCTGTGGCCGACGATCGTCCATGTGCAGCCGACGTCGCGCAGCATGGCCGGCGCGATCTCGCCGGTGAACGCGCCCTTCGCCTCCCAGTGGCAGTTCTGCGCCGCGACGGCGATCGGCGAGTCCTCGAGCCGCTTCGCCACCGGGTGGAGCGCGGTGAACGGCGGCGCCACCCCGACGTCGACGTCGCGCAGCGCGGCGAGCTGGTTCTTCAGGTCGGTCACCAGGGCGAGCGCCTCGGCGACGGTCTTGTGCATCTTCCAGTTGCCGACCACGAACGGGGTGCGCATCGCCCCGACTCTACCCCAGCGAGCCGCTTGCTAGCCTGTGCTGAGCGCCGCCGGCGCCGCCCACGCGAGCGCGAAGCGGTACTCGGGGGAGGACGCGGTGACGTCGACGGTGACGTCGAGCCCGCCGGCCAGCTCGCACGCCTTCGCGAGCTGCGACTCGACCAGGTGCAGCGCGAGCGGCGACGGCGCCGCGCCGGTGATGATGACGTCGGCCGCCTCGCGCCCGCGAGGCAGGACGCGCGCCGTGCACCAGCCGTGGTAGCGGCTCCACGTCGACGGCAGGGTGCCGAGCATCGCCGACACGCCGAGCGTCGCCGGGTCGGCGCCGAGGAAGCGGGCGAGCGTCGCCGACACCGTGCTGCGGCCGATCGCGCGCATCAGGTGCTCGCTCGCGTCGGGCGTGTTGTTGCGGCGCGCGTGCGGCTCGGCGCGGCGGACCAGCTCGCACAGGAGCGCGAGCGGCAGCCAGCCGAGCGGCGACGCGCCCGGCGCGAGCGCGGCGGCCAGCGCGTCGTCGTCGGCGGCCACCGCCCGCACGACCGCGTCGCCGCCGAGGTGGGCGATCACGCGCGCGGCGATCCGGAAGTGGGCGGCCCGGATCATCCCGGGGCGCGGCGGCGGCGCCAGCGTGCCGCCCGCGCGCGGCGCGCCGCTCAGGTGCTCCGTCTGGCGCAGCACGACCTCGGAGTCGGCCTGGGCGCCGGTCACCCGCGTCGGGCGCGACGGCTCGACCGGCGCGGTCGGCCGGGTGTCCTCGTTGCGCGGCGTCCGCTTGAGCGCGCGGGCGAGCGCGATCGCGAAGGCCGACGCCGACTGGAAGCGGCGGCTCGCCTCCGGCTGCAGCGCCTTGGCCAGCACCTCGTCGAGCGCGTCGGTCAGCCCCGGCCGCAAGGAGGACGGCGGCACCAGCGGATCGTGGAGCTGCCGCGTGATCACCTGCATCAGCGCGCCGGCGCCGAACGGCGGCCGCCCGGTCAGCCCGCAGTAGACCGTCGCGGCGAGGCCGTAGACGTCGGTCTCGGGCGACTCGCTGCCTCCCTCGAGGAACGACTCGGGCGCCGCGTAGCCGGGCGTGCCGGCGCCGTCGACGACGTCGCCGCGCCGCTTGGCGACGCCGACGTCGACCAGCACCGCGCGGTCGCGCTCGCGGTCGAGCAGCACGTTGGCCGGCTTGACGTCGCGGTGGATGAGGCCGATCGCGTGCATCGCGTCGAGCGCGTCGCCGATCTCGAGGACGATCTGCGCGATCGCGTCGACCGGCAGCCAGTTGCCGGCGGCGTGGTTGCTGTCGAGCAGCTCGGCGAGCGACACGCCCTCGACCAGCTCCATGACGAAGTAGACGTCGCCCTGGTGCTGGCCGAGCGAGTAGACCTGCACGAGGTTCGTGTGGTGCAGCGACGCGAGCATCGCCGCCTCGGCGCGGAACTTGGCGACGAGCTGCGCGTCGCTCGCGAGGTCGGAGCGGAGCACCTTGATCGCGACCTGCCGGTCGAGGCCGAGGTCCTCGCCGCGATAGACGACGCCCATCGCGCCGCGCGACAGCTCGTGGAGGATGCGGTAGGCGCCGCCGAGCGTGGTGCCGGTGGTGACGCCGGCGTTGTCGTCAAAGGTGCCGTCGGCGTCGCCGCGCAGCTCGGTGGGCGCGAGCACGACCTCGCCGGGCCGCGCGGTGCGCACCGCCTGCCGCAGGCGCGCGAAGCCGGCCTCGCCGGAGCGCTCGCCGGTGCCGAAGCCGGTGACCGCGGCGCGCACCGCGACCTCGAGGTCGCCGTCGGCGGTCGCGATCGGCGTCGCGGCGATCTGGGTGACCAGCTTCATCGCCGCGATGTGGGCGCGGTCGGCGCTGGTGCCGGGGTAGAGGACGGCGATCTCGTCGCCGCCGAAGCGGCCGACGCGGTCGAGGCCGCGGCCGTGGGACTGGATGCGGCTCGCGATGGCGGCGAGCACCTCGTCGCCGGCGCGGTGGCCGTGCTCGAGGTTGATGCGGCGCAGCCCGACGACGTCGAAGACCGCGAGCGAGGTCGGCTCGCTGCGCCGGCCCGCCGCCGAGATCGCGGCGGCGACCTCCTGATCGAAGGCGTTGCGCGACAGGGCGCCGGTCAGCGCGTCCTGGCCGGCGGTGGTGGCGAGGCGCTCGAGCTCGCCCATCAGGCGGCGGTAGCCGGCGCGGAACGTGAGCTCGCGCGGCAGGCGCGACGCGAGCGCGCGCAGGTCGGCGACCTCGCTGGCGACGAAGCGGCGCGCGCGATCGGCGACGACGGCGATCAGGCCGGCGACCTCGTGCGGGCTCGGCGCGAGCGGCGCGGCGATGACGGAGGACGGCGTCTTGCCGCCCGAGCCGATGACGGTGAGGCCGGTGGCGGCGGCGACGCGGGCGGCGGCGCCGAGCACCGGCTGGTCGAGGTCGGCGATCGTGCGGGTGCCCCACGGCACCATGCCCTCGTGCTCGCGCCACCAGAAGACGCAGTCGTCGGCGGCGAACGCGCGCGCGATCGCCGACAGGCCGTCGGCGGTCGGCTCGCCGGTGGCGTCGAGCACCGACGCGGCGATCAGGCTGCGCGCGCGGGCGAGGTCGACCTCCGGGTGGTGCAGGTTGGCGCCGGCGAGCACCGCGGCGAGGGTCGCCGGCAGGACCGGCATGAGGATGACGCCGGCGGCGGCGGCGCTGATCGCGGCGGAGGCGAGCTTGCCCGACGCGGAGCCGTCGCCGACGAGCCAGCGCGGGATGGCGGAGGGCAGGGCGTGGGCGAGCTCGGCGGCGGAGACCGGCAGGAGGTAGGCGCCGGTGTTGGACAGGTCGGCATCGTCCGGATCCCGGACGACCACCGGCACGATGCCGGCGCGGTCCGCGGCCTCGCACAGCTCCTCGGCGCTGCGGCCCGAGGGGTCGAGGATCACGAGGCGATCGCCGGCCATCGGCCGAGTCTAGAACACCGCGCGCGGCGTTACACCGCGCCGGCCCGCCAACGACGCCCGCCTCGCCGCCGACCGGCGCCTCGCCGCCTCGCCCATGCATGTCCGCCGGCTCCGCGTGGTGCGGGCGCACCGCTTGACCTCGCCCGCCTCGGAGGCGGCGCGGCCGGTCACAGGGTTGCCGACAATGCGTTCTTGACCCGCGTACGACGAGCCAAGGGATCGACCTGCAGGCGCCGGTCGAGGGCGATCGTCGTTCTCGGCAACCCTGTCGGCGAGCGTGACGGCGCAGTCCCCTTGTCGATCGATCCGCCTCGGAAGGAACCCGGAGCCGGACCTCGACACGGAACCCAGACCTCCTGACATACCCCGCCGCGAAATTGTCCGGTTTCGGCCGCGCGGCGTCGACGAATCTGGATCAAATCGATCACTTGCGTGCGCCCGGCTCGGAAAACCGGACAGGTTTGGGTCCGCACCCCCCGGGTATGTCCGCGGCCGGAACGTGATCCGTTCCGATCAACTTGCGCGACGTGTGTCAGAAGGTCTGGAATCCCCCGGCCCGAGCGCCGCGCCGAGCGTCACCGGGTTGGCCAGAGCCACGATGTCGCCCGGGCGTGCGGGCACGATCGATCGCTTGCCTCGCGCGCCCTTCTCGAAGAGGCCTGGGGGCAACCGGGTCAGCGATCGAGGGAGTCGGCGACGCCGGCGTCGCGGCAGCGCTTGCGGACGAGGTCGCGGTCGGCGGGCGGGACGCGGCGCAGGTAGAGGCCAGCCGCCTCGGCGTTGCCGGCGACGCACGCGGCGTGGGCGCAGATGGTGGTCAGCTCGACGTCGCTGGGCGCGAGGCGGAGGCCGTCGCGGCAGGCGGTGTAGGCGTCGTCCCAGCGCTCGGCGTCCCGCGCGGCGCGAGCCTGGCCGCGCACGGTCTCGAGCTGCTCGGCGGCGGTGGGCTGCGCGGGGCCGGCGGGCGGCGCGGCGGCCTCGGCGGCGCGGTCGGACGTGCGCAGCAGCCGGTTC